>CAYONK010000270.1:0-6555 GCA_964405285.1 uncultured Ardenticatenaceae bacterium | reverse complement strand
CATCCAGCCCCAATGCCACTGCGCCCGCCAGGCCAAGTCGCGCCCCCAACACCTGGCGCGGGCACAAATGCCTGTGCTGCGCCGCGGAAATCTCCAGAATGTCTTGCAGGTCTGGCATCACTCCACCTGTTCACGGGCATCAGATTCCGTGGATTGTAACCCTTGTTTGAAGGCGCGAATCCCCGCGCCCAATTCGTGGCCTATTTTCCCAATACGCCCGATGCCGAATAGTAGCAAAACGACGACCAGAATGATCAGTAATTCTGCGCTTCCTAATGTTGCCAACATGCTGTCTGCTCTCCTATGATACTACTCCGCTGCCAGGCTTTCCAGGTAGGCGACGACTGCTTCAATCTCGCTGTCTGACATGCGGAAGTTGGGCATGGCCGTGTTGCCCCGAATTGCGCGTGGGTCGCGCAACCAGAGCCGCAAGGAAACGTCGTCCAGGCGGAGGGCAGCGTCATCAAGCGCTGGCGCGATGAGCGATCCCTGCCCGGCAATGCGGTGGCAAGAACGGCAATCATATTTTTCGACCACCTGCGCTCCGGCCGCCACCGGGTCAGTCAGGTCTACTGACTTGGTGAGATTCAGCCAGAAGCGCGGCGGGGCGAAAAGAAACCAGATGAGGAGGAGGACAACGGCCGTTATCCCCCCAAGACCATATTTTTGTTTCATCGTTTTTAAAGAGCGCCAGACACCTTTTGCGTGTCTGGCGCTCAGGCAATTACGCTTTCACCACTTTCACTTTCGTGTCATAAAAGACGGCGCTGCCGCCAGCCAGGTCTTGCAGCGTTACGTTGCCCAGGTGCGGGTCCACGCGCATGGCCGCATTGGCGTGGATGCCGGTCGCCCGGCGCGGATCGCCTTTGATGGTGGTGTTGTTAATCTGGATGTCTCGCGCCCCGCTGGCCCAATGGCCGTATCCCAGAGCAAAGGAGACCACGCCGGGGCGCATCCCCTGGATCACCTTCAGCTTACCGACCATCGGTTTCTGTGTGCCGTCCATCAAATTCCAGACCCCTTCCGGGTTGCTGGCGGAGACAATCTTCACCGGTTCGCCATCTTTCAAGCCTAACCGTTGGGCGTCTAGCGCGTTCATCAGCACCGGGTTTTCCGGCAGCAAGGAGAGCAGCCAGTAGTTGCTGACGGTACGCGCTTTGGTCATCATGATCTCCTTGTGGGTGATCAGCGTCAGGTCGTAGCCTTCGTCGGGGATCGGTTCGCCCAGAGAGGAGAGGGCGGGCGGGACGTAAGCGGCGTGGCCGATGAAGGGTTGGCCGGTCATGGTGTTGATGGTAACGGCCGTTTTCTCTTGATACAGGTTGATCTGACGACCGTACGCATTGGCTACCATCACATCCGCCCCGGTCGAGGGATCGCCCTTGTACGCGGCGGCGTGCGCCTGAAAACGGCCGCCCCGGTTCAACAGATAGACCGTTTTGCGCCACAGACTTTCATCGTTGCCGATAGCCGCTTTCCAGGTCGCTTCGTCGTAGACCGACTTGGGAAGATGGCGCCGCCCCTCGCGGAAGATGCGCATCTCTTCATCGTCTGCTTCCGGCACGCTGTCGCTGCCATCTTCCTTTTCGCCGAAAGCCAGGTTAGCCGCCTGCTTCAAGTAGAGATGTTCCGGCCGGGTGAAGGGGACGCCTTCGCCAAAACCGTTGGGGCCAAAGCCGGGCAGGTCGAGCCGTTCGGCAATCGCCATCATCATCGCCTCGGCGCTCATGGGAATCTCTTCGCCATACACTGTCACCGTCGGCCAGCCGGGGATGGCGATAGCCGGGTTACGCGCATTTTCCACTTTCCAGGCCACCGAGAAATGGGTGCCATGGTACTCCCACCGCTCCAGGTAGGACAGGTCGGGGAAAATGTAGTCGGCGTAGGTGGAGGTCTCGCCTACCATGATGTCGCTGGTGATGATGAGCGGGATTTTCTTGGTGTCGGCCAGAATTTCATTGACCGTATGGCCGGATGGCAGGGCGTAGTTGATGGCGCTCATGTAGAACATGGCGATTTTGACCTGGTACGGGTACATGTCGTCCATCGCCGGGACATCTTCCTGGTAGAGGTCGGTGGCCAGCGGGAACCACGGCCGTTTCGCCGGATAACCAGCAAACAAGGTGGATTTCTCGTAGGCGAACTTGGTGCGCAGAATGTCAATGCCAAATTTAGCCAATTTGTCATCATACATTTTGCCCAGGTCGAACGGCCCTTTGGCTTTGCTGCCCATCCGGTCATAGGTCGCGCCGCGAATCATGCCGCCAGCGTGATCGTGGTTGCCCACCAATGAATTGAGGACGAACCAGGCCAGCACGTTGTAGAAGCCGTTGGTATGCTGCGAAACGCCCCGGTGCAAGTCCGCGCAGGCGCGAGGGCCATGGCTGGTGAATTCGTGAGCCAGTTCAACGATGTCCCGCGCCTGAATCCCGGCAATTTCGGCCCATTCGCTGATGGTGTGCTGCTGCGCCTCTTCGTAGATGATTTGCAGGCCGCTCTTCACCTCAATCCCGTTCAGGGTGGTGGAAACGAGCGGGTCGCCAAAAGCGGGGTCGCCGCCATTGGGGTCGAAGAGGACGGGCTGCCCGTCGGCCAGGGTGACGAACGGGTCGAAGGCAAATTCTACGCCCTCTTCGGTGGTGTAGACGGTAACTTCTTTGCCATCGTCGTCGGTGACGGTGCTGGTTGTGACCAGTTCGAGGTCGCTGCCGCGCAGGAATTTGCCCGGTTTGCCGTTGCTCAGTTTGACCAGCCAGGGGCCGGTGGTCCAGCTCAGTTCGCCTACGGCGTTGGCGGCCGGTTTGTTGGCGTTGCGCAGGAATTTTTCGTTGTAACGGCCGTTGTCAATAATCCAGCGAATCATCGCCAGAGCCAGCGCCGCATCTTCGCCCGGTTTAATGGGAATCCACTTCCAGGCCCGCGACCCCGCTTTGTTCAGGCGCGGGTCTACGATGGCGTACTTCTTGCCCTGAATCACCCCCTCGGTGATTTTCGGGACGCGCTGCGGGGGGCCGTAATTGGCCTCGAAGACGTTGGCGCCAACATAGATCACAAAGTCGCTGTTGCCCGCGTCTGCCTGCCAGTAGAACTTGTCGCCACCGCTAAACCCCTTGCCATCCCACTTTTCGCTCATCGCCATCCCGGCAAAATAGAGCGACCCCTGGCAAACGGTGGTGTGCCCGGCGGCATTGTTGGAGCCAAAGCTGTCGCCGACGAAGCGTTTGAAGAGGTCTCCCCGGCCGTTCTTCAAACGCCCCCAGATAAAGGCGAACTGGTTGTTCTTTGGCCCCAGGTCGGGGTGGTCCGGGTCAATCATCACGTCCAGGTGGTCGGCAAACGTCGTCTTGAACTCAGCCACCAACGCTTGCTTTTTAGCGGCGTCTTTCTCGTCGAGAATCTTCTTCACGAAGTCGGAGATTTGCTTGCCTAAAGCAGCGTCGCGCAGGGCGTACAGGTCGCGGAAGCCTTCCACGTGCCCTTCGCCAAACAAATTGCCGCCCTCAACCACTTCCGTAATCGCCTGGTCGAAAGAGATGGTCTCCCACTGCCCTTCGCCCCGCTTCGTGCCGGGCTTGCGCTTCAGCACGCTGACAATGCGGTACGGGTCGTAGGCAGATTGCAGGCCAGACTGCCCTTTGGGGCAGAGCGCCCCTTCCGTCTCGCCCATTGTGGCGACCGGCGTTTCATAGGGCAAATGCGGCCACAGTGTCCACGGGCTGTAGGGGTTGCCGTCAATTTTGGCGGCCACACCTTCCAGCAACTTCACCTTGATGCCGCAGCCGGTGTTGCATTGCAGGCAGACGGAGTAGATTTGATTGGCGGGGTCGGTTAAAGAATAGTCGCCAGTGGCCGCTGCGCTTTTCAGGGCCATCGCCTTTTGGAATTGGGGTAGGCCGCCCAGGAAGGCGACGGCTCCGCCACCAGCCACGGCTGATACTTTGAGGAATTCACGGCGGGAAAAACGGCCGTTACCCTCTTGCGTCTTGATTTGTTCACTCATCTTATTTTTCCTCCACCGGTTCATGAGCTGTTGGCCGCAGCCGAAGAACGTTATAACCAAACAGGAAGACCAGGAAGCCAAACGACAGGGCAAACAGGGTCAGCAACCATTCGGAGAGCGTTGGGAAATAGCTGGCGTGCAGCCCAGGCCCTTGATAGGCGATCACCAGACCCTTCTCCACCACCTCCACCACCAATTGCGGCGGGATGACGATGTTCAGGGGGACAGCGATGAAAGTAATCACAAACAAAGCGGCAGCGATGCCAACGCGCCGCGCCGTTTGGCTTTGGGTCAGCAGCAAAATCGTGGGGATGACAACGCCGATGCCAATGTGCAAAATCCAATAAACCCACCAGTACGGCCCAAACAGCGTCAGTTGCAGCGCCGTCGCCTGGGCAGGCACGCCCGGATAGAGGATGACCAGACCGCCCAACGCTGAGGAGATCAGACCGACGATGAGCAGGCCGAGGAACAGCCGCCCCAACCGTTTAGCCATCGCCAGATACGCCTCGCCGCGCTCACCGGGCCAGAAAGCGACGAATTGGAAGGTGAGAAAGGCAGTTCCGGCGACTAACGCCGAGAGCAAGAAGTAGAGCGGCAGGGCGCTGCCTTGCCAGGTCGGCCGGCCGATCACCACGCCAAACACGCTGCCAGCCACCACCACCAGGCCAATGCCCAGAGGCAGGCTGGCATAAGAAAGCCAGACACCCACCCGCTTCAATTGTGGCGTCGGGCGCAGTTCGATGAACAACTTGGTCAACAGCACGCCCATGTAGATGACGTGCAGCCAGATCATCCAGGTCATTAGCGACCCCCACTGCGGATAAACCAACACATGCCAGGCGCGGAAGGGGTGGCCCAGGTCCAGGCCAATCAAGATGAGGGCCATGCCGAGGATGGCAGTGGCCGTTAAGTACAACGTGCGGGCCATGCCGGGCAGCACCGAATTCCACTTGAAAACGTAAACCAGCATGGTAAACATAAACAGGGAACCAACTTCTAGCCAGACCAGATATTCATAGGCGGCTACCCACAAGCCCCAGGGCACGAATGAACTCAGGTCTGTGGGGCGCAGCCCGTCGGTAAACCGCTGCACCAGGCCAATGCTGCCTATCAGCAGCCCGGCAAAACCAAGCAGCCAGAGCGCTGTTTCTGGTGTCCAGCGCAATTTCGACGGCTTATTTGTCTCATTTGCAATCGTTTCTGTAGCCATTTTTCCCTCCAGGTAGTCTTGTAGTCGAGTGGTCTTGTAGTCTTGTAGTCGGATGACTATCAGACTACCCGACTACCCGACTATCAGACCAAATAATGCACTTTGGGTTCCGTGCCCAATTCTTCACGCAGGCGCATGACATTCGGGCTGGCGATGAGCGACGCTACCAGACTGTTCGGGTCGTTGGCGTCGCCAAAATAGGTGGCGCGGCCGATGCAAGTAGTGGTGCAGGCTGGCAGTTCGCCTACCTCAATGCGGTGCATACAGAAGTGGCATTTGCGCACGTTGCCGATGGGCGAGCGCACCCGCTTCCGCGCTCGCGCCTGGCCATACTCAAAGGAAGGCAGCAGTTCCAGCAGGCTGCCGCCCTCGCCCAGGACAACCTCGTTTTCTGTGGGGGTTTCGTCGTATTGGCTGAAGCCAAAGTCGTAGTAGCGCGAGTTATAGGGACAGGCGTTCATGCAATAGCGGCAACCGATGCAGCGATCGTAGTCCATCACCACGATGCCGTCGGCGCGTTTGTAGGTGGCGTTGACGGGGCAAACGGGTACGCAGGGCGGCTCGTCGCAGTGCAGACAGGGGCGGGGGATGAAGCGACGGGTGACGTTGGGGTATGTGCCGATTTCCTCCTCGACGACCTGGCGGTAGACGACGCCGGGGGGGAGCTTGTTTTCGGCGACGCAGGCGATGGTGCAGGCGTGGCAGCCAACGCATTTGCGTAAATCTATGACCATGATCCAGCGCCGTTCGTTCATCGGTTTTTGCAGGGCGCGGCGCAGTTCTTCCTGCATCCGCACCAGGACATCAACCGGCTGCGCCGGATCGTAATTGTCCAGCGCGGGAACCTGCCCGGCGTGCTGCGGGATAGAGAAGATGGCGACATCTTCGTCTTCTGTCAGCATTTTTCCGACGGGGGTAGCGGCGACTGCCGCCAGTCCCGCCGCGCCAAGCAAGGTCTGGAGAAAGTTTCGCCGGGTGGTAGTGGGTTTGACCTCGGTTTTCTCTTCAACCTGGGACATAGGAGACCTCCTTCTCGGTCCGATAGAGATAAGATGGGAACAGTAACGGCCGTTACCGGCCAATATAGACGTGAGGGTAGTGTAAGTGAAGAAGGGGGTCTGGCTGTAGCGGGAAAATCTTGATAGTTGCCGGGTTTTTGACAGGTTTTTCCTGACAAGGAGCGCCGTCGGACAGCGATTTGCTCTGCCTGGGCGTGTAAATGGGGAGAGGGAGGGATGGAAACGGCCGTTTTCCCCTGTTAATTTCAAGATAACGTGTCCACGTTTGACAGCAATTCTCAATTTAACAAGAGAGGTGTCATGCTGAGGTCCTCCGAAGCATC
>CAYONK010000269.1:0-6574 GCA_964405285.1 uncultured Ardenticatenaceae bacterium | reverse complement strand
GTGTTGGTTGGCGTATTGGTCGGCGGGATGGATGTATGCGTTGGGGTGTTGGTCGAGGTTGGGGGCGACTGGGTGGAGGTCGCAGTCGCTGTGGCGGCAACGGCCGTTGCCGTTTGGGTCGCCGTGCGTGTCGGTGACGAAGTGGGTGAAGACGTTGGCGTATTCGTTGCCGTTTGCGTGCCCGTGGGCGTGGCTGCGGTTGTGGCTGTGGCAGTGGGGAGGACAACGGCCGTTTCCGTTGCCGCCGGCGTGGGCGTTATCTCCTCCGGTCCGGCCGGGGTCTCCGTAGGTGGCGGCGGCGCTTCCGGGGTCAGCGTTGCCGGGTCCAAGGACGTCGGGGTGGCTGTCGGCAACAGAAGCACAACCTCTACGAAGTCTGGGGTGCTGGTCCCTAGCACGTTCTCCGGCGTCAGGCGCAGTTGGGCATCGTCGGTGGCGACGATCTGAGCCAACTCAGGGTTCCGCAGCGAGCCGAAGAACATCTCCACATCCATGTCATAATTCGCCTGGGCCTGAGCCAGAATACTCGCTCCCACCGATCTCAACGGTTGGTAGATAAGCAAGGCCAGGCGAAAAGAGAAGAAAATGCAGGTGAAATTTGTCAGCAGCGCCAACAAGATCACCAGACCAATGACCGCCCGGTGGCGATTCCCCCTTTCACCTGCGGTCCCCTGGCTCATGACGCTTCCACCGGCAGCGTGATGGTGAAGCTGCTGCCCTGGCCCAATTCACTGCTGACCGCAAGCTGGCCGCCGTGCATTTCCACCACAGAACGCGCGATAAATAACCCTAAACCGACGCCGCGCATTTCATAGTTGATCGAATTTTGGGCGCGGAAAAAACGGTCAAACAGATAAGGTTGGTCAGCGGCGGCGATGCCAATCCCATTGTCTGTCACCGTCAACCTTACCTCGTGATCGTTGCGCTCCAGGTGGATGTCAACCCGCCCGCCAACTGCCGTGTAATTATGGGCATTGCTCAGCAAGCTCTCGATAGCCCAGCCCATATGGGTGGCATCTACCAGCACCCAGACAGGCTCGTCGGGGAAGGAAGGGCACAGCGCAACCCCCTTGCTCTCGAACCGCTTCTGCCAGTTGTCCAACGCGCCGCGTACCAGTTCGTGCATCATCCGGCGCTCTCTCATCAGTCGGATGGTCCCGGCCTGGATTTCGGAGATGTGGAGCAGCTGATTGATGTGCTGCTCAAGCTGCTGGCTCCCTTTTTGGATGTTTTGCATGAACTGCTGCTGCCGTTCACTCAGTTGCCCATTACCTGTTTTTAACAGCAGGTCGGCGTAAACTTTAATCACGGTGAGCGGCGTGCGTAGTTCATGGGAGATGGAGGTGATGAAGGCGTCTTTCAACTGCTCGGCCTCCACTTCCTGCGTTACGTCGCGCATGACGATGACTGTGCCATAGGGGTTGCCATCGGGGTTGGTGACTTCGGTAGAGAGTGAGGTGAGGACGCGATTGCCGATTTGATGCCGCCTGGGGTGGAGGACAACGGCCGTTTGCCCGGAACGGCCGTTGCTGCCATCTCCCCCCACTCCTGAAGTGAGTTCGCGCAATGGCCCGGCCGTGAGAAAATCGTGCGAAAGGTCGGCCAACAGCTTCTGCGCGGCCACGTTCGCCAAGACAATCTGGTGATCGGTATCCAGCAAGATCACGCCGTCGGTGATACTGTTGAGAATCGTCTCCAATTCGCTCGTCTGCTTCAGCAGCGCCTGGTTCCGGCTTTCCAACCGGATGGTCATCTGGTCGAAAGAAGCGGCAAGCTGGCCGATTTCATCGCGCCGCTCAATGCCGCTGCGCTGATCAAGCTGGCCCTCACCAACGGCCGTTGCCACCTCCACCAACTGAGACAAAGGCTTGGTGATGCTTCTGGTCACTATCAGACCAATCAGCAAAATGCCCAAAAACGTCAGCATAAAGAAGAAAATGAAAGTGTCGCGCCCCGTCGTCAACGGCGAATCCACGTAATCCAGCGGCATTGCCACGCTGTACATGCCAAACGACTGCCCGCGCAGTCGCCAATCGCCATAGGCCAGCCGGTAGATCTGATCCATCACCGTGACCGAGCTAAAAGGAACCTCTTCCTCCGCCCGGCTGGAAACCCGCTGGTACTGCTCGGCGCTTTCCTGGATGGTCGCTAAAATCTGCTCTTGCCTGGCCCGCTCCTCATCCGCCACAAAGAGGGCCGAGTTGCTCGGAACCAGGCTGGTAGCCCGGACGATGCCGTTCGCGTCGTATAAGGTTACGCGGGCCAGGGCATATTCAGACAAATCTTCAATAACGGTGTCCAGATAGCTGCCAACCATCACCGCGCCCACCTGCTCGCCGCCCCAGAAAATTGGGCCGATGGTGTACATCACGTAAGCTCCGCCTTCGGTCTGACTGATGGCTACCCGCCGGTTGCCGAATCCGTCCTCGTAGCCGGAGAGGACACGTTGTACTTCTTCAATATGGGCCAGGTTGTTGCCAGAGCGGGGGGTGATGGTTTCCAGAGGGAGGCCGGGTTCGCGTTCCCAGCCAAAAAGTTCGTTGCCGTTGCGGTCGAGGATTTCAACGGCATCTAGCCGGTAGTTGATAATGATGGAGCGGATGTAATCTTGGAGAACGGCCGTTTCCCCCGTAGCCACCCCTGCCGCAATTGGCTCCGTCCCGGCCAGCAGCCGCACCGACTCCAGACGGCTCTGCTCCAGATCGACCATCCGGCCGGCAACCACCCGGCCAGCATCGAGTAATTGGTTGGCGTAGCGCTCCTCCACCGTCCGAGTCATCATTGTGGTGATGACAAACGTCCCAACAAGCGCCACAAATAATGTCAGCAGCAGGAAAGGAGCAACAATGCGCAGGGCAATGCCGTACCGAAACCTGTACCAGAAGTTGCTTTTGTTAGACACAATACAGCCCGGTCTAGCGTCCGGATCTCCTCTTCGTAACTTTGTGGTTGTCAGTGGCCGTATCGTTGCTGCGGTGTTTTGTTTCCAGGTTGCAGAGTTTGATGAGTAGGCGAGGAATGTGGATATTGAAGATGGGGCTAGAGATTGAACCACTCTCTAGTCCTCAATCTCTAACCCTGGTTGACTGACTGACAAATCTTAGATTTATACCGCGGAGGACGCGGAGATTCTCTCTGGTAAAACCTCCGCGGTTAGATAAGTTTTATCAGTCAATCAGTCTTTAATCTTCAATCTCAGTTCAGTAAGCTGTCAGATTTTCATTCCTCAGAGGGTGGGAGGGGAGCTTTATCCTGATCGGAAAGCACCCGGTGAGCGATGTGTTTGCCTGATGACGCTGAATTGCAAAAAATCGGTTTGAAAAAGAATCTGTATAAAGCCAGGTTCAATGGCGCGCATCAGAGTTTTTATTGTATGCTGCCATATTGTTAAACACAACTTAAACAGAAACCACGTGAAATTGTAACCAATTCGTCTTACGAGATGTCTTTCCGGTCCTGCGCGGCCTGGGTGGGGAAGCCTTTGCTCTATGAAATCTTGGTCCGGGAACCGGGTGACGTTATACTCTCTCAGGTGGTTTTAGCTGCTTCACAACACCCATGTTCTGGGAAGGGCAAGGATTACGCCCACAGCCATGTATACCTTTGACCTGACAACGATCGGCGGGTTCCTGGCTTCCTTTTGGAGGCTTCTCTGGGGGGTACTCTCCCTTGATCCGGCTGCTTATCAGGCGACGCTCAATCAGACGGGCGGGGCGCGGCTTTCTTTGACCGTGTTGTTTTTAGCCGGACTCTCCATCACCTCAGGCCGCAGCGTGATTCTCTTTGCCAACCGGGTTCCCCCCCGCCGCTATGTTCTCAGCCTCGTCCTCTCCTCTTTGCTGCTGATCGTCGGGGTTCTCTTTTGGGCGATGACGGTCTGGTTGCTGGCGAACTTCCTGTTCCAGGCGCAGCAGCCATTCCGCAGCTTTCTCATCGTGGTCAGCCTCAGCTACGCGCCGATGATCTATGGCGTTTTTGTCTTTCTGCCTTACCTGGGCACGATTGTAGACATCGGGCTGCGTATCTGGATTTTGCTCAACGTGATCGTGGCGGTTTTTGCTTTGCTGCCTCTAACTTTGTGGCAGACCTTGCTTTGCTGCCTGCTTGGCTGGGTCTCTTTGGAGTTGGTCAGTCGGCTGCGGGTGATAACGGCCGTTGAAAGCGGTATCTGGCGCCTGACAACCGGCGTGCCGGAGATGCTGTCCACCGAAGATATGGTCGAACGCTTCATCCAGGAATTCCGCGCCTATTCCCGGCCCTTCTCGGATGAGAATCCGGAGGAAGGAAACGCATGAATCAGGTTATTCAACCCATGCTGTGCTGCTTCTCGGTAGGCCTCGTCCTCTTTATCTTCATGGCCCTCATCTCTCCCCTGGAATCCTTAAGCTGGTGGTCTGGTTGGTCCAGACGGCAGATTGCCCCGCCGCCGCCGGAGATGCCCTCTGCCATCTCCGACGCCGATTTCTTCGTCGTCTACATGACCGCTATCGGCGTCATTTCTACCGAACTCTCCCGCCGCGAAGCTGGCTTCCTCAACCTGCTGCAAGCCGAAGTGCCGGCGGCTGTCGTCATCTCCGACGTTTATCCCTTCTCTGTCACCAACAACCCGCTCAACGGCGAACGCCAATTTGCCTGGCTTTGGCAGCGCTTGCATGACAGCCGGGTGCGCCGCAAGACCAGCTTGCTGGTCGCGCTCATCTTCGTGCGGAATATGCTGCAAGTGGCCGTCTCCGGCGACCCGCGCTACGGCCCGATTTACAACGCCGGCGTCGCCAGAGAGACGGCGCTGAGTTTGCTGCGGCATGGCTACCGGCCGGGCAGCGGTAAGCCGATCAGCGTGATGGGCTGGAGCGGCGGCGGGCAGATCGCGGCGGGAGTGGTCCCCTACTTACGGCGGGCGCTGGATGCGCCAGTTTACATCATCTCTATTGGCGGCGTAATCACCGACGAGCCGGGAGTGGCTTATGCCGAACAGACGCTTCACTTGCAAGGCTCCAGAGATAACTTCCCTACCTGCGGTAGTTATCTGTATCCTGGGCGCTGGCCTGTTTCGCGCCATTCCGCCTGGAATCAATCTCTCCACGATGGCCGGATCACCCTGCTCGATCCGGGACCGATGCGACACACCGGGCGGGCGGATTATTTTGATTATAAGGCCAGGCTGGCTAACGGCCGTTCTCACGCCGAACAAACCGCTATTCTGGTCGGGCAATTCATCCGGCAGCAAGCCCCGGCGGAGACCCGGTGACGAACTTGCCTGCCATGCGACGCCTCGCGCTTTTCTTCGCTCTTCTGGGGACTACCTCGCTGGTGAACCCGCGCAACGGATCGCTGCACTTGCTCTTCTGGGTTCCCAAGTTGTTGGCGACGGCGCTGGCCCCCTTGCTGGCCCTGGCGAACAGTCTGCTCACGCTGCTAGGGTGGTGGCGCGGCGATCGGTGGCTGGCAGGCATAGGGGCGGTGGGAACGGCCGTTTCCCTCAACCACTTCCTCGCCATCGCCACCCCCCACGATGCCGCCATGTCCGATGCCTTCGGCCGTGATTGGGGGGCGCGATTGCCGCCCGACATCGCCGCTCGTTTTTCTGCCCGTCGCTGGCGGCCCCTGGTCTACGGCGAGCCGAAGGGGGTTCTCTGGCGCAACGTCACCTACGGCCAAAACCCGGATACGGCCGGGCTGCTATGCGCCGACCTGCTCTTACCAGCGCCACACACCGCGCCCAGCGGCCTGGGGATCATTTTTGTTCATGGCGGGGCTTGGCGTTTCGGCCGGCGCAACATCGGCAAATTCCCCTACTTCCGCCAACTCGCCGCGCAGGGACATCTGGTGATGGACATAGATTACACCCTGAACCCCCAAACCTCCGTGCCGGGGATGGTGATGGATGTCAAGCGGGCGATCCTCTGGCTCAAAGCCCACGCCGCCGCCTACCAGGTCAACCCGGAGCGGATCGTCCTGATCGGGCAATCGGCCGGGGGGCATCTGGCTCTGTTAGCCGCCTACACGCCCAATTACCTGGCCTTCCAGCCGAAAGAGGTGGCGGGCGACACTTCCGTTCGGGCGGTTGTCTCCTATTACGGTCCGCCGGATATGTTGGCGCTGCACGCTGATCTGGAAGCCCGCTTTGGCGCAGTTCTGACGGAACGCCGGTTGGAACGAGTGAATCGGTTGCTGGCGCGTTTTGGGGAAGATGCGGTCTCCCGCGGCGTCTCCGGGCTGGTTGGCGGCCCGCTAGAGGAAATTCCGGAGATGTACCGGCTGATTTCGCCCATTACCTACGTGGATGGCGATTGTCCACCGACGCTGCTGCTGCACGGCACGCACGATTTCCTGGTGGACCACCTGGCCGCCGAACGGCTGCATCAGGCGCTTAGTTTGGCGGATGTCCCGGTCGTGTATCTGCCGCTGCCCGGTTGCGACCATGCCTTTGAAGCGGTCTTGCCCCGCGTCTCCCCGGCGGCGCAAACGGCCGTTTACTACATGGAACGTTTCCTCGCCCTGATCGTTTAAGAGCCGTTTCTAATCGTCAATCGTCAATCGTCAATCGTCAATCGTCAATCGTCAATCGTCAATC
>CAYONK010000268.1:0-6599 GCA_964405285.1 uncultured Ardenticatenaceae bacterium | reverse complement strand
GACAGGTCTACAGAAGAATTTGTAAAGGATATTTTGCTCAGATTGAACCATGCCGAGATTGGAGATTGGAAATTAGAGATTAGAGGCTTTCAATCTCCAATCTCCAGTCTCCGGTTGCCAGTTACCGGTCTAGGGACCCAGGTACGTCGCCTGGACTGCGCCATCGGCGTCATGGAGATTCACATTGTCGCCGGATTGCCAGATGGGCGCGGGCAGACCCAGGTACAAATCAGTCGGGCCGTTGCTGCCACTGCCGCTGTGGACGAGGATGCCCGCCCCTTCGCCAAAAATCGTCACCTGGCCGAAGGTGTAGACGGTCTGATTCCCGTCGCGCAGGGTCCAGTTGACCAGATTCGCCTGCCGCGTCCCGGCATTGACGATTTGCACTGACTCTTCGACTGAACCGGGGTTGAGGACGCTAAGTTGCAGGGCGGCCTCGCCTTGCAGTGCCGGGGCTTCGGTGGGGATGGGGGTGGGCAGCACGCCCGGTTCTGGCGTGGCGGTGGCCTGCGGCGTTGGGGTCGCCAGCCCGCCAATGGGAATGGTGAGAACCTGGCCGATGCTGAGGAGGTTGGGGTTGGTCAGCCCATTGGCGGCCATGATGTCCTCTAGCGGCACGTCGTAGCGGGTGCTGATGCTGCCCAGGGTGTCGCCCGCCTGAACTGTGTGGACAGTCGGACCGCTGGGGGATTCTGGTTCGGTGTCTGATGCGGTAACGGCCGTTTCCGCCACATCCTCAACCATTGCCGGGGCATTGGGGTCTATGGTGGGGATGGCCGCCGTTGGCGTCGCTACCACCACTACATCCGCCCGCTCCCGGTTATCCCACCAGTACAAAATCGCCAACTGCACAGCGGCCGAGACGAGGATAACCAACAACAAATAAGGGACCATCCGACGAAAAGACATACGCATCTCCCTGGGTGTGTTACTTGTATTGTAGCGGAAGCGGCGACTGATAGCCAGAGCGAGAGCGGGGCTGACAGGTCTGCACCGGTTCCAGACACCGCTTTACAACCCAAAAACCTCTCAAATCTCTTGTGAGTCTGAACGGAAAATCCTCAAAGCTGAAAAACTCCGGGATCTCTGGCAAAAAAGTTGCGAATCGGCCTAAAAACTGTAGTATTGAGACAGGTCGCCTCCGAGCGACTCCCACAACATTCCCTGATATAATCCCCACTGTTATACGCCTGCCAAACAGGCCATACTGCTTGTTCCCAACCCGATATACATTGTCACGAAAGGACAGATCATGAAACGAATTGGCGTTTTTACCAGCGGCGGCGACGCGCAAGGCATGAATGCTGCCGTACGCGCCGTTGTCCGCGCCGCGCTAGATCATGGCGCAGAAGCATATGCAATTTACGAAGGCTACCAGGGGATGGTAGATGGCGGCCGTTATATCCGGCCGCTCAATTGGAATGACGTGGGTGGCATCCTGCAACAAGGAGGGACTGTCATCGGGTCAGCGCGCTGCCTGGAATTCCGCGAACGCTCCGGCCGGCTGAAAGCGGCGGCCAACCTGTTACGCAGCGGCATAGATAAGCTGGTCTGCATCGGCGGCGATGGCAGCCTAACCGGGGCCAATATCCTGCACGAGGAGTGGCCGGGTCTGGTGGCCGAACTGGTGAAGACCGGCGTCGTCACCCAGGAGATGGCCGACGCCCACCCCCATCTGGCTATCGCCGGGATTATTGGCTCTATAGACAACGACATGTATGGCACCGACATGACCACCGGGGCCGACACCGCCCTGCATCGCATTGTTGAAGCGGTAGATGCCATCAGCAGCACGGCCGCCAGCCATCAGCGCAGCTTTGTCATCGAGGTGATGGGGCGGCACTGTGGCTACCTGGCTCTGATGTCGGCCATCGCCTCCGGGGCAGACTGGGTTCTCATCCCCGAAGCGCCGCCAAACCTGGACAACTGGGAGGCGAAGATGTGTGACGTGCTGGCGAAAGGGCGGGAAAACGGCCGTCGCGACAGCATCGTCATCGTCGCCGAAGGGGCGCAGGACCGCTACGGCAAGCCCATCAGCAGCGAATACGTCAAACAAGCCTTAGAGGAACGCCTCGGTGAAGATGCCCGCATCACCGTCCTCGGCCACGTCCAACGCGGCGGCGCGCCAAGCGCCTTCGACCGCAACCTGGCTACCCAACTCGGCGTCCGCGCCGTCGAAGAACTGCTCAGCGACAAGTCCGGCGCGCCCCCCTTCGTCATGGGCATCCAGGGCAACAAAATCACCCGCACCCCCCTGGCCCAATGCGTCGCCATGACCAAAGCCGTCGCCGAAGCGATCCAGGCGGGCAACTACGAACAGGCGCTCGAACTGCGCGGCCGCAGCTTCAAAAAATCCTTCCGCACCCTGCGCACCCTCGTCCGCGCCCTGCCCCACCCACCCACGCCAGGGCAGCGCCGAATGCGCCTGCTCATCCTCAACGCGGGCGGCCCTGCGCCGGGGATGAACACGGCCGTTCGCGCCGCCGTCCGCCTGGGCACAGACAAAGGGCACATCATGCTCGGCGTCAATCGCGGCTTTCGCGGCCTCATTCGTGGTGAAATCAAAGAGATGGATTGGATGGCCGTCTCCGGCCTGGCCCCGCGCGGCGGCTCCGAACTAGGGACCAACCGGACCGTGCCCGAAGGGGGCGAATGGTACGCCATTGCCCGCCACCTGGAAGAACACAAAGTCGAAGGCATCTTGATAATCGGCGGACTGACCGGCTATAACGCCGTCCACGAAATGGTCCGCCTGCGCGACAATTACCCCGCCTTCAATATCCCGATGATCTGCCTGCCCGCCAGCATCAACAACAACCTGCCTGGCTCCCAGCTCAGCGTCGGCGCGGATACGGCCCTGAACAGCATCGTAGACGTGGTGGACAAAATCAAGCAATCGGCCGTCGCCTCCCGCCGTACTTTTGTGGTGGAGGTCATGGGCCATTATTGCGGCTATCTGGCGCTGATGAGCGCCCTGGCCACCGGCGCGGAACGGGCCTATATCCACGAAGAAGGCGTCACTCTTAAAGATTTGGTGCAAGATGTCACCCAACTCATTCAAGGGTTTGAACGCGGTAAGCGAGTCGGGCTGATGATCCGCAGCGAGCGAGCCAACGTCATCTACTCCACCGATTTCATGCGCGCTTTGTTCGAGGAAGAGGGCGGCGACCTGTTCGACGTGCGCCAGGCGGTGTTGGGTCACATGCAGCAAGGTGGCAACCCCACCCCCTATGATCGCATCCTGGCAACCCGACTGGCCTCCGACTGCGTGGATTATCTGGAAGGGAAGATCGGCCAAAGCCAGACAGACAGCGCCTTCATCGGGCTGGTGGGCGGCGAATTTGTCCTGACGCCGATGGAAGATTTGTACCGGATGATAGACAGTGAACTATCCCGGCCAAAATCCCAATGGTGGATGGACCTGCGCACCATCGCCCGGATGTTGGCCCAACCCGCCCCGCGCGGCGCAGCAGAGCAATTGACAATTGACAATTGACAATTGTCAATTGCCAACTTCACAATTCAGAATTCACAATTCAGGAGTTTATAGAACATGGCAAATGTACAAAAAACCAAAGGCGTGATCGGCATTCTCACCGGCGGCGGCGACGTGCCGGGGTTAAATCCCGCCATTCGCGCCGTGACGATTCGCGCCATCCGCGAAGGGTATACCGTGATCGGTTTGCGGCGCGGTTGGGCGGGCATTACGGAGTTGATCCGCGACCCGAAGGCGGATAACAGTCTGAGCTATCAGGTGTTGACCGAAGAAGTGGTGAACAGAGCCGGCCGAACCGGCGGCACATTCCTCCACAGTTCGCGCACCCGGCCAAGCCACATGCGCAAGGATGACGTACCGCTGCATCTGCGCGACACCTACAATAATGAGGTTAATGACCTGACGCCAGAGGTGATTAAAAACCTGGAATATCTGGGTATTGAACACCTGATCCCCATTGGCGGCGATGATACATTGAGCTATGGCGTGCGCCTCTACCAGGAAGGGGTGCGCGTGATAGCCATTCCCAAGACGATGGACAACGATGTGCCGGGGACCGATTATTGCATCGGCTTTAGCACTTGCGTCACCCGGACGATTCAGATGACGAACAGCTTGCGGACCTCGGCCGGATCGCATGAGCGTTTTTTGGTGCTGGAAGTGTTTGGCCGGTACGCCGGGTTTACCGCCATGCTGCCGACGATGGCCGGGGCGGCCAACCGCTGCGTTATCCCAGAATATAAGTTTGACGTGGACCTGCTGACGCAACTGTTGACGGAGGATCGCTTAAAAAATCCCAGCCGCTACTCGGTGGTGTTGGTCTCTGAAGGGGCGACGTTTGCCGGGGGCGAGATGGTGTTTAAGGAGGCGGAGACGGACGCTTATGGTCACGCCAAGTTGGGCGGTATCGGCGATATGGTGGCGGCAAAGTTGAAGGAAATTTCGCCGAAGTATAACAATGGCAAGCGGGTCAACGTGATCAACCAGAAGTTGGGCTACCTGGTGCGCGGCGGCGACCCGGACGCGATTGATTCGATTGTGCCGATGGCCTATGGCAATCTGGCGTTGGACCTGATTTTGAATAAGATTGACGGCCGTTTGGTGGTGCTGAAGAACGGCCGTTACGACAACGTCCCGATCACTGTCGTCACCAACACCAAAAAATTCGTCAACGTCAAAGAGTTCTATAACACGGAGCGCCTGCGCCCCTACTACAAGAGCTTCGAGATGAAGCCCCTCATGATCATGACGAGCGAGGGGTAGGGAGCGAGAGCGAGAGCTAGAGGAAAGAATTCGTCACTCTAGCTCTTACTCTCGCTCTAGCCCTCGCTCTAGCTCAACGCTGCGACCACCAAATCCCCCATCTGCGCCGTGCCGATGGGGGATTCGCCTTTGGTGGCGATGTCGGCGGTGCGATGACCGGCGGCGAGGACGCGGGCAACGGCCGTTTCCACCCTATCCGCCTCATCCCCCAACCCGAAACTCCAACGCAGCAGCATCGCCGCGCTTAAAATCGTCGCCAATGGGTTGGCAATCCCCCGCCCGGCGATGTCCGGCGCGGAGCCATGAATTGGCTCATAGAGGCCAATGCTCCCCTTCTCCCCCAACGACGCCGACGGCAGCATCCCCAACGAGCCGGTGATCATCGAAGCCTCGTCGGAGAGGATGTCGCCGAACATGTTGCCCGTCACCACCACGTCAAAATCGGCCGGGCGGTGGATGAGGTACATCGCCATCGCGTCCACCAGCACGTCTTCGTATTCGATGTCCGGGTAGTCGGCGGCCACCTCGTGGGCTACCTCGCGCCAGACGCGCATGGTAGACAGCACATTCGCCTTGTCCACCGACGTGACCTTGCCGCGCCGCCCTCGCGCCAGTTCAAATGCCACTTTCAGCACCCGCCTAATCTCCATCTCGTTGTAGCGCATGGTGTCGTGGCCGCTGCGGCCGAACTCGGTCATCTCCCGGCCGGAAGGCTGGCCGAAGTAGATGCCGCCGGTCAGTTCGCGGACGAAGAGGATGTCCACACCCTGCACCCGGTCTGGCTTGAGCGGGCTGGCGCTGGCCAGAGCGTCGAATACTTTGATGGGGCGCAGGTTGGCGAAGGCCCCCAGCGCCTTCCGCAGGCGCAGCAGCCCTTGCTCCGGCCGCACCGGGGCGGCGGGGTCGCTCCATTTTGGCCCACCGACGGCCCCCAGCAGGACGGCGTCGCTCGACAGACATGCCTCCAGGCTGGCCTGGGGCAATGGGTCGCCGGTTTGGTCAATGGCGCTGCCGCCAGCCAGGTGTTCGTGGAAGGTGAAGTGGTGGTGGTGGGCGTGGGCAACGGCCGTTAGCACTTTCCGCGCCTCGGCCACAACCTCCGGGCCGATGCCGTCGCCGGGCAGTAAGGTGATGGTTGCTTTCATGTCAGGCTCCTGTTGGGAAGAATTTATTACAAAGGGACAAAGGGACAAAGGAACAAAGAGACAAAGATGAATCTGTGTCCTGAGATTAGATTATTCCCGCTTCAAATCCGCCACCTGCCCGCCGCTGGCCCGGATCAACTCGGCCGGCCAGACCGCAAACACGGCAAAAGGCGTGCCGGCCGCCGCCCAGACCGCCTCAAATTGCAGCAAATCCTCATCCACGTAGACGGGCGATGGCGTGGCGTGGCCAAACGGTGGCACGCCGCCAATGCTGAAGCCGGTGACCGCCTTCACGCTGTCGGCGTCGGCCCGGCTCACTTGCTTGCGGCCGACGCCGGCCAGGGCGGCCAGCTTGCGCTCGTCCAATTGGTTGGCTCCGGAGACGAGGCAGATGGTGGAACGGCCGTTAACCACAAAACACAAACTCTTCACAATCTGGGCCACCTGGCAGCCAACCGCCTCCGCCGCCTCCTGCGCCGACCGGGTCGTCTGGGCGAACTCCACAATCTCAATATCCAGGCCCAATGCCTGGGCCGCTTCTGCCACTCGTTGCGCCGATGGGTGCATCAGGTTCTCTCACTCACTATCATCCAGGTTGTCTTCGTCAAATGAGAATTTATCCCGGCGGCGGAAGGTCCATTCCTCAACGGCCGTTTCCGGGTCCTCATCATACGCATACTCCAGGCTAAAATCCC
>CAYONK010000267.1:0-6616 GCA_964405285.1 uncultured Ardenticatenaceae bacterium | reverse complement strand
GCAGACCTTCACGCTGAACCGGGAGCGGCTGGATTTGCTGTCTGGGGAGAAGATGGTGGGCGAGGTGGGGTTACGGCCGTTTGCGGCGCATTGGTTGGTATAATTGCGTTTCTGGAGGCAGAAAATGGTCTTGAACAATGATCGGTATACCTATCGCGTCACCTGGTCAGAAGAAGATGGCGAGTATGTGGGGTTATGTGCTGAATTTCCCAACCTGAGTTGGTTGGCGCCTACCCAAGAGAAAGCGTTGCAGGGCATTCAAGAGATAGTTGCTAAGGTTGCTGCTGATCTCAGTGAACCGATGAGAGGATAGGAAACGGCCGTTTTGCGCTATACTGTGTCCATATTAACCAGGAATCGCCGAAAATGACCCTCAACATCTCCCCCGAAAAAATGGCCGAATACCGCGCCGGCGCGCGCCAGCGTGAAGCCGCCCGCCAAACCATTCTCGACCAGCGCTTTGAACTTGGCTGGCATCTGGCACGACAAGGCGCAAAGATTCTTAAATCTGAATTCCACGCGCAAAAAGTTGTGGTCTTCGGCTCATTGGTTAATCGGCAACGCTTCTTCGAACGCTCCGATATAGACCTGGCCGCGTGGGGGGTTCCAGAACATCTTTATTTACGCGCTTTAGGGAAATTGCTTGATTTAACGACAGAGTTTTCCATAGACCTGATTCGTGTTGAGGAAGCGCGAGACCATATCCGTCAAGCGGTTGAGGATGAAGGGATTGAACTATGAGCGATGTTTACACCGCCCTGATAGGCCGACTTGAGCAAACCTTGCTAGATTTAGAACGGGTGGTTGTGCGTCTGGAACGGCAGATACAAATGGCTCAGCAAACAAATGACGATGCGTATTTCGATGCCGCTGCTTTGAATCTGCATGGATTTTATGCGGGAATCGAGCGCACATTCGAGGATATTTGCCAGACAATTGGCGAGGCTTTGCCTACGGGTTCACATTGGCACCAAAACCTCTTGTTGCAGATGTCGTCGCCACAAGCCAACCTTCGTCCGGCGGTTATTTCAACGGAAACACGGTATCGCCTGGATGAATACCGACAATTCAGGCATATCGTGCGAAATGTCTATACCTTCAATTTCCGCTCATCGTCGCTTGTGCCGCTGGCAAATGATGTGAGACATTGCCTGACGGCCGTTACCACCGACCTCAATAACTTCATCCTCTTTTTGCAAGAAGTTGCCCGTCATGACTAAGTTCAACACCTTACTGCAAACTCATTTACGCGACCTTAACCCCATCGAGCAAGAAATTTTTCAAACTCGCCTGGAGCTATACCTGCCGGATGTCGAACGGCCGTTACGCCACCTCTACGCCCACCTGCCCAACTACGACGCCTGGCTGGAACAATTCATCACCATCGCCGCCCGCGCCTACGCCACCCGGCCGGCCGAACTGCGCCAGCTAGACCTGCGCCGCGTCCACCAGCCCGACTGGTTCCAGCAGCCCGACATGATCGGCTACGTCGCCTACCCCGACCGCTTCGCCGGAACCCTGCGCGGCGTCGGCGAAAAAATCCCCTACCTCAAAGAACTCGGCGTCAGCTACCTCCACCTGATGCCCCTGCTCAAACCCCGCCCCGGAGCCAACGATGGTGGCTACGCCGTGATGGATTACCGCGCCGTGCGCGACGACCTGGGCAGCATGGCCGACCTGGCCGCCCTGGCCGCCCAACTCCGCGCCGAAAACATCAGCCTGTGCATAGACCTGGTCTGCAACCACACCGCCAAAGAGCATGAGTGGGCGCAAAAAGCGGCCGCCGGCGATCCCGCCTATCAGTCCTACTACCACATCTTCCCCGACCGCGCCCTGCCCGACCAATACGAGCTGACCGTGCGCGAAATCTTCCCCGAATTCAAGTCTGGCAGCTTCACCTATTACGAAGCCTTCGACAAATGGGTCTGGACCACCTTCAACGAATTCCAATGGGATCTCAACTACGCCAACCCGGCCGTCTTCGGCGAAATGCTCGATATTTTGCTCTTCCTCGCCAATCAGGGCGTGGAGGTGCTGCGCCTGGACGCCGTCGCCTTCATGTGGAAGCGCATGGGCACAGACTGCGAGAATCAGCCCGAAGCGCACGCCATCCTGCAAGCCTTCCGCGCCCTCAGCCGCATCGCCGCCCCTGGCCTACTCCTCAAAGCGGAGGCCATCGTGCCGCCGCCGCAGTTGGTCCCCTACCTGGGGCAGGGGGAGGCGACCAACAAGGAGTGCGAGATCGCTTACCACAACGTCTTCATGGTCATGCTCTGGAGCAGCCTGGCCGAAGGCAAAGTGGCGCTGATGACTCACGCCTTGCAGCAAATGCCGCCCATCCCCTCCGGCGCCTCCTGGCTGACCTACGTGCGCTGCCACGACGACATCGGCTGGGCGGTCACCGAAGAGGACGCAGCGGCCGTCGGCTTGAATGGCTACCTGCACCGCTCCTTTCTGAGCGATTTTTACAGCGGCCGTTTTCCCAACACCCACGCCCGCGGGGCCACCTTCCAATTCAATCCGCGCACCAACGACCGGCGCATTAGCGGCTCTTGCGCTTCGCTGGCCGGGCTAGAAGTCGCCCTGGAGCGGCAAGATTGGCGTGAATTGGACCTGGCGGTGCGGCGCGTTCTGCTGATCCACAGCCTGATTCTGGCCTTTGGCGGCATCCCGCTGCTCTACATGGGCGACGAAATTGGCCTGCTCAATGACCCCAGCTACCTGGAAGACCCAGACCTGGCGGCCGACAATCGCTGGCTGCATCGCCCGCGCATGGATTGGGCATTGGCGGAGAAACGGGAAGATTGGCAGAGTGTCAACGGCCGTCTCTTCCAATCCCTGCGCCAGTTCATCCAGGCCCGCAAACGGACCCCCGCCCTCCACGCCCAGGCCGGTAGCCATCCCGTCTGGACGCACAACGAACAGGTCTTCGGCCTGCTGCGCGAAAGTCCGCGCGGGCGCGTGCTGGTCCTGGCAAATTTCAGCCCACAGCCACAAAGCGTGCCCGCCCACCGTCTGCACGAACTCGGCTTCGGCGGCCCGCGCCACGACCAGATCAGCGACCAACCCCTGCCCGGCTGGCAAGATATTTTGCTGGAGCCTTATGGGACGGTGTGGCTGGTTTAGACCGTTATCACCTTTGTTCCTTATGTCTCTTTGTACCTTTGTATAAAACTCTTCTTTGAGGAGGCCAACCATGACCCAACTCTTTGGCGGTATTGAAGCGGGCGGCACGAAATTCGTCTGCGCTGTCGGGAGCGGCCCGGAAGATATCCGCGCCGAGCATCGCTTCCCCACCACCACCCCGGCCGAGACCATCGGCCAGGCGGTGGCCTTTTTTCGGGAGCAGGAGGAGGAAAACGGCCGTTTAGCCGCCATCGGTATCGCCGCCTTCGGCCCCCTCGACCCGGACCCCCGTTCCCCCACCTTCGGCTACATCACCTCCACCCCCAAACCCGGCTGGGCCAACGCCGACTTCGCCGGAGCCATCCGCGAAGCCTTCGGCGTGCCCGTCGGCTTTGACACCGATGTGAATGGCGCGGCCCTGGGCGAACATCGCTGGGGGGCGGCGCAGGACGTGGACACCTTCATCTACCTGACGATTGGCACGGGCGTGGGCGGCGGGGTGATGGTGAATGGCAAGCTGCTGCACGGACTGGTCCACCCCGAACTCGGCCACATCAGCCTGCCCCACGATTGGGCCAAAGACCCCTACAAAGGGCGCTGCCCCTATCACGGCGACTGTCTGGAAGGGATGACGGCCGGCCCGGCCATCGGCGAACGGTGGGGCCAACCCGCCTACGAACTGCCCTCTGACCATCCTGCCTGGGCGTTAGAAGCTCATTACCTGGCGTTGGGCCTACGCACCTTCATCTGCACCCTCTCGCCGCAGCGCATCATCATGGGCGGCGGGGTGATGGAGCAGCCGCAGTTGTTCCCCCTGGTGCGCCAAAAAACCATCGAATACCTCAATGGCTACGTGCAATCCCCCGCCATCCTGGAGCAAATTGACCGCTACATCGTGCCCCCTGGCCTGGGCAACCGCGCCGGTGTTTTAGGAGCAATTGCTCTAGGGATGCAGGCTTCAAGCTAACCTAACTCGTCTGTTATCACAATTTCGCAGGACGAGTCCGGGTCATACTCCATCA
The DNA here is from genome assembly GCA_964405285.1 of uncultured Ardenticatenaceae bacterium. Taxonomy (GTDB): domain Bacteria; phylum Chloroflexota; class Anaerolineae; order Promineifilales; family Promineifilaceae; genus Leptovillus. The sequence goes on along the minus strand of CAYONK010000267.1, from coordinate 2,468 downwards.
GACCGCACTCCCAGGCTTTATGAACAGCGGCCGCTTGTGAGCGGACTTGTAGTTTTGCAAACAGATTGGTCAAATGAAAGCGAACGGTGCGCGGTTTAATCCCCAACACGACGGCAATTGTATCAGTGCTGTTATCGGCGGCTAATAAAGCAAGAATTTGTTTCTCTCGTGCCGTGAGATCGCCATTAGCTGGCAGTTGTTCCAGCATCGTCGTTTCATCGGATAGGTGGGAGTTGATTTCATCTTCAGAGATCAGGAACTCATCGCCGATGGATTCCACATACCCTGCTAGAAATTGACTGCTAAGTCGGAGAAGACGAGGGTACAGAAGCGCCAATTGTTCTGGTGATAAGCCTTTCACCAATTCCTGACCTAAAGCGGTTTGTGTGCAAGCCAAAGCCTTTGGGGACGTATAACCGCCCTGTGCGAAGGTTTTGCCCATGGTTTGCGCTGACCGGCCGTCGAATGGATCAGCGAAAAGCAGCGTGATGAGATTTTCCACAAGATCACCAAAAAACTCTGGGCTGTGGGACTGAGCATGACCTTGACACTGAGCCAGAGATTCACGCCATAATAACGCAATGCTATTGCGTCGTTGCCATATATGATTCTTGATTGAAGTCAACTTCATATACGCTTGTATCCTACCAATACGGTTGTGTACTCCAAAAAGGTTAACTCCCAGTCCAAGTGCGCGGTTGGCTGGCGCAAGGTTTGTCATGGGTAGATAGCAGGCAGACCGGGTAACGATGCTTCCGCACAAGCGACGCCACGAGAGTGAATCACACTGACTTGCCAATGATTTTCCTCGCTCTCAGGAAAAGCAGGTAACAGCTCTTGTGTTGTATACTCCCCATCGTCGCCAGCTCTTATATTTGGATTCTCAATCACCTTTTTGCGCCCTGGGGATTCAGATGTGAAGACGATTGTGATTTCCTCGTTTGGCCGTAGCCCCCCTATCGTTATCTCCAACAGAGTTGCAGAAAGCGGGTTGAGATACAGGTTCATATCCGCCGGTAACGGGGTACAAGTGAATGGCGTTGGCGACGGGATCGGTTCTTCTATCACTGTTTTGGTGACAGCCACAGGCAACGCAGAAGGAACCATGGTCTCCGGCGATGATTGGGGGGAATTGGCTGTCGCGCCTTGGCATGCAACACCAAGCAAGAACAGACTCATTACGAGAACCCGCCACGGTTGAATCAATCCATATTTCAGCATTGTCATTGTGTAAAGGCGTTTAATGATTCTTGCGCTTCTTCGGTCAATTCTTCGATCATTTCCAAGTTGAGAACGGTGTTGCGTTCCAAAACAAACCACACCTCGCCGTCATTTAAGAGATATTCACCAACGAGAAATGCGCCGCTCAGTTGATCCAAGATGTATTTATGTTGGGAACCATAGATGGTTTTCTCGGAATTCATGAATGGCTCTGGCTCTGTATACCAGTTAGTCACAGTTACAGTGTAGTTTCCATTTTCATACCAGGCGTTTACCTCTGTGCCAGACCTATCTCCTTCTTGCAGAAGATACAGAATATTTCCGTGTAAATCGATTTTTTCTTGATTGTGCCGTGTTTGGAAAGGTGCGTGATCAGGGTTGGCTGCTTGTATCGTGAGATTAACTGTTTTTCCATTGACAAAAACGACACGCTGTAAAATACGACTGTCCATTGCTTGCGTATGCCCGATTCTTTGCTGATAATAGCCTTGCTCATCAATGAAATACCAGTTGTCGTTGATGGTTGTATCGTCCGGATAGAGGTCAGATACAGTCAAGCCTGTGGTCGGTTCTCCGTTTCCCCGAAATTCCACTGGCATAAAACTTTGGACCTGCAAATGCAACCAACCTGGTTTGCCCAATATCGCTTTTTCATGTTTGGCAATGAACTCCATTACCTGCTGGATGATTACCTCTTTATCTGTTTGTGGGTTTTCGGCCGTTCCAAGATGGGTAATTTGGGAGATGCTTTCTTCAGAAGAAGTTGCTTTTATTAGAACAATTGGGTTATGGGCTTCTGTTTTGATAGGATTATTTGCTACCGAGGATTGGGGAATGGCTATGTTTGTAGCTGTGTCTGGCTCTAATGTTGAAAAGCTCTGTTGATCAAGTGATGCACTTGCGTTGGCTGATAGGTGTTGCAACGAAATGGTAAATATACCGCCAATTGCTAACAGGCAGATCATTGCGCCTACTAAAATGTACTGAAAGTTGCCTCTCATTTTGCGCTCCTTACTAACAATAATTTTGCGTGTGTTGTGGGGTACAGTGTCGCGTTTTTTGCATTGAGAATGGTCAGCCAACCAAACAAACCATTCATATTCTATCAAAAAGATTTTCCCCTCGTAACTGTCAAATCTGACAGGTCGCCCCTTAAGTCGGTGGACAGCATGTGAAAGCAGCGTATCATCAAGCCAGAGAAAAAGGCGCAAAGGCCGGCCGCTTCAGGCGGTCAGGAGGTGGATAAT
>CAYONK010000266.1:0-6648 GCA_964405285.1 uncultured Ardenticatenaceae bacterium | reverse complement strand
GCGGCATTTTCCAGGGCAATGGCCAACTGATTGCTCACAATCTCCAGGGGAGGTAAGGTGTTTTCATTCAACCCGTCCACCCGGTTGCTTTGCAGATTCAACACGCCCACCACCTTATCTCCGGAAATCAGCGGCACGGCAATCTCAGAGCGCGTCTGGGGCAGCAGTGAATTGGGGCGGAACAAGGGGTGGCGGGCGGTGTCTGTCACCACGACCGGCCGTCGCTCAGCCACTGCCAGACCATTGAGCGAACCCGGACCGACCGGCAGCCGGTGGCCACGACGGACCAATTCCTGCCCAATACTGCCCGCGCCAGCGCGCAGGTAAAGCGTTGCGCCCCCTTTGTCCAGCAAGTAAATCTGACTGTAGTATAGCCCGAACTTCTCCTGAATGAGGTTGATGGCGTTCTGAAGCAAAGACTCGACGTCGCGCATTTGCGACAGGGTCGCTCCGATACTGGCGGCCAGCGAGAGGTCGCGCACCCGGTCTGCCACTCGGTTTTCCAGCGCTGCGCTCAGCGCTTGCAACTCGGTGTTGGCTTCTCTGGCTTCCTGCAAACTGTCGCTCAGGTTGCTCACCATGACGTAGACAACCAGGCCGATGAAGCTGAAGGCAAGATTTGTGATGACGATGTCTACCGGCCCGGTCAGGCTGCTGAGGGCGTGTTGCAGCCAGCCGTTTATTTCGGCGATGCCGATGAAGGTGACGGTGAGCATGGTGAGGGCAGTCAACAAGACAGCGCCGCGCCGTCCTAATAACAAAGCACCCAATACGATAGGGATTGCCAGGCCCGGCACACCGTTGTCGCGCAGGCCCAAATCGCTGGCGATAGCGTAAGCCAGGATTAACAGAAGGATAATAGGGGAGACATAGCTGGGGAAGACGTAGTTTCCTCGCCGTACCAGCCAGAGCAGGAAGGCGGAGGAAAAGAACAAGGATGTCCCGGCATAGACAGTCGCCAGGGCATCTCCGGTGATCAGTCGCACAATTGCTAACATTGCCCCACCGATCAGGACGAGGGTGAGCAGAACGTTGAGGGTTCTGGCGATGTATTGTTGTTCCTTCTCGGCGAAGGTGGTTGGTTTAAGCCAATCTGCTATTTTTGCAAACATCGCGTTATCTTCCTTCGTTGGCGGTTTCTGTGGCCTGGATGGCGGGGGAGAAACGGCCGTTTTCCCCCTTCTCCTGCCCCATCAACAACTGCACGCTGGCCCGCTGCACGCCCAGCCGTTCGCCGATCTGCCGGGCGGCAATTTGCAGCACACTCTCAATGTCTGAGGCGAACTGAATCTCTTGCCCAATCTGGTTCACAATCGCTTCCCGATTCGCCCGCCGGTCCACTTGCTCAAACAAACGCGCGTTTCGCAAGGCGACACCCACCTGCGAAGCGATAGATTGCAGCAAAGCAGTATCCAGGTTCGAGATACCGGCCACAACGTTGTGTTGCACGTCCAATACGCCTAAGACCTCGTCACCAACCATGATCGGGATGGCCGCTTCGCTTAACGTTTCCGGCAAAAGCGGGTTGGGCAGCCAATCCGGCGTTTGCCGGACGTCTGAGATGAGCAACAGTTCGCCCCTGGCTGCTGCCTGGCCCACAAGCCCCTGCCCGATACCAAGTTGATGCTCGCCGAGCATCATCGCATATCCGGCCTCGCCCGTGCTGCTGGCCAATGACAGGATGCCGCTTGCCTCGTCTACAACGTAGATGTGGACGTGATAATAATCAAACGCGGCCTGAACCTGTTCTACCACTTGCGTAAGCAATTGCTGTTGATCGAGAACAGTGGAGAGGCTGCGGCTCACTTCCATGCTGGTTTCAATCGCCTTTGTGCGTTCGGCGATGCGCCCCTCCAGGTCACCCACCAGGCTTTGCAGCTGCCCGGTCATCTTGTTGAAAGCGACAGCCAGACGGCCGATGTCACCCCCCTCGTTGACCTCTACGTCTACGTTCAATTTCCCCGAAGCCACTTCTTCTACCGCTTCAGTCAGCTGAACCAGTGGAGCAGTCAGCAGCCGACCAATGAGATAGCTGAATAACAAAGCGGCCGACATGACAATAGAAATCGTGATCAGGCTCAGTTCCAAAGAGCTGCGCAACTCTTCGGCCAGGCGCTCAGAGATGGCGAGGGAAAGCTGCACCACTTCTTCCACCGGCACAATCATGCCCAGGCTGTAGCCGGTAGCCGAAATTGGCGCGTAAGCCAGGTAATAGGCTTCGCCCTGGCGGTTGAATTGGCTGATGCCGGTTTCACCGGCCAACATGGGTTCGGCGATGGCCCGAAGATGCGGGGCTGTATCTACCAGGGAGTAGTCGCTCAGGTTGGTGGAGGCAGCGTCTTCGGCCCCAATGCCAAAATCTGACCAACCTTGCTGGGGCAGGCTGATAAAACGGCCGTTGCCGTCAACCAAAAAGGCATAACCCGTTTGCGCCACCCTGTTATCTGTCACCTTGTCTGCCAGAGTGGTTATCAGCAGATCGGCGGCAACCACCCCGCGAAACTCGCCTTTCTGGTCATACACCGGCACGCCGTTTGTCCCCACCAGGTCGTTGAGCGCCGCGTCCAGATACGGTTCACTCCAATAAGGCTCTGTCCGGCCAGGCTCAACGAGGAACGCCTGGAAATAAGGGCGCTGCCGGGCATCAAAATCTCCGGTCACGTTGGCCAGATTGATGTTGGGATAGTAGATGGTGATGCCATCTACCCCGACAAAATAGAGGGCCAACAAGTCCGCATTACCGGCCAAAACGGCCGGGCCTAATAGATCAAGATGAATGAGGGTGTTAAGTTCAGAGATGATCTCTTCGTTCAGGGAGACGGAAGCAGGCAGAAGAACAGAGGCGGGATCAGTTGGGCTGTTGCCCCATTGGTTTTCGCTCAGGCGGGCCATTTCACTCGCGGCGTCCCAATAGTCACCGCTGCTCAGATTTGGTTTTTGCTCCAACAGGGCGACCGCGTTGCCGGCCACCAGGTCAATCTCTCTGGTGACCTGGTTGAAGAATTGGTCGGCGTTGGCCGCCTCGTTCGCCACCAGGTTCAGCAGTTGTGTTTCCGCCTGCCGCCGGTCTTCCTCGACCAGGAGGGTGGTGATGAATTGCGTAGTTTGTGCCTGACGGGAAAAGGTGAAGTGGCTTAACACGGCCACAGCCAGGCCAGTGATCAGCATCGCGCCCAGGACGAGACGCGCCTGGAAGCTGAGGCTGCGCCAGCCCAGACGAGGGCGAGGTGTGGAATCGAGCGATTGGCTCATGGGCGGTTCTCCATACTGTTGGCGATTGCTTCGGGCGGGGAATGGTAACGGCCGTTTTCCTCTTCCGGCTGCTCTAATTCCAGGGAATCAGCAACCAGGCGCACCACCGTCTGCCGCGCCCCCAACGTCTGGCCCAACTCGCGGGCAGCCACCTTCATTGCGGTGGCTACGTCCGCCGTGTTCAGAATACTGGCGCTAATGGCGCGAATGCGCGCCTCGCGCTGTGCGCGTTTCTCTGCCTCTTTATACGATTGCGCGTTTTGCAGCGCGATGGCGATCTGGTTGGCGATAGATTGCAACAGTTCTACATCTTCCTGCTGCAACCCGCCGACGACGTTGTGCTGCACGTCCAGGACGCCGAGGACAGTTGGACCAATCAGGATGGGAACGGCCGTTTCCACCTTCGTCTCTGGCAGCAAAGGATTCGGCAACCAATCCTGCGCCTGGCTCACGTCGGCCACCAACACTGGCGCTGCGCTGGCCGCCGCCCGCCCAACGAGACCTTGCCCTTGCGCGATCTTATGGCCGCTGGCCAACATCTGCCGACCAGCCTCACCCGTCCCGCCAACCATCACCAGATATTCACCGGGGTCATCAAACAGATACACTTGCGTGTGATAATAATCAAAAGCGTCGCGTACCTGCTCTACTATGGCGTTTACCAACTCTGTTTCATCCAGAATAGTAGAGAGGTGGCGGCTTACTTCCATACTGGCTGCCAACGCTTCGGTTCGTTGCTTAACACGTCGTTCCAGCGAGTCAATCAACTCACGCAGTTGGCCTGTCATGCTGTTAAAAGCATCCGCCAACTGCACAACCTCGCTCGCTCCCCTCACCCTGGCTTCCAGTTCAATCTCCCCTTCAGCAATGCGCGTCGCCGTATTGGTCAGATCAAGCAAAGGGGCAGATAAGCGGCGGGCTACGTAGACACCGACCACACCGGCTATGAAAGCCATCAGCAAAATCAGGGCAAAAGAAGTCAGGGTAGTACGCACAAAAGGCCCGAAGGCCTCCCTCACCGGTGTTTCCGTGATCACTGCCCAATCAGGCGTACCCAGCGCCACATAAGTGCCAACACTTGTCGCCCCGTCAATACCTTCATAAAAGGCGGCATTCACCCCGGTGTCAGCCATGTTCTCTAGAAAATTTTCCACAGCCGGCAAACTACTAAGGTTCTCCCCCCGTAAGACACGCGCTGTATCCCGAAAGGCGATTAATTGACCGCGACGGTCCACCACGTAAGCCAGACCCGTTTCTCCGACTCGAATTTGATCAACCAGATCCCAAATAAATTTCAGATTCACCTCTGTAACCAGGATACCCTGAAAGTCACCAAACACATCATAATTGGAGACGGCCATCAGGACGAGTGGTTCACTGGTAAATTCATCTACGTATACTGGGCTAATGAAATTGGCGCTCTGCTGTACCTGAGCCAATAAATCTGGCCCAACAAGGCCCAGAAATTCCTGCAAGGCTGTTTGTGATAGCCGCGAGGCCCGTGTCACCTCTACCCCCTGCGCGTCGAATAAAACGGCATGGCGCAATGCAGGCTGCAAGCTCATCATACTGCTCAAAATTTGTTGCTGGGCTGCGGCCGATGTGGCGATATTGCTCGCTAACCTCAAGGATGTTTCCAATATACTGAAGTTTCCCTCAATGAAGTTACTGACTGTCGTGCCGGCCTCCTGAGCTATCATCTGCTGTTGGTTAAAAACAATTTCTTGTTCTTTTTGCAAGTCTGTGTAAAACCGCAAAACAGTGTAAACCAGGAGCAGCGTCACGCTCAAGCTAAAAAAAGCAAGGGACAGGGTTGCCGTCAGGCTCCTTCCGGTTTGGGTCTTTCTTCTACGCATCTTGATTGTCCTACACTAATCCCTGAGAGCGCCAAAAAACTTCCGCTTTAGAAGTTAAATTCCTCAACGAACTTGAGTGACACAGTTCAGGAGATCGGTCATAACAAAACAACAGGTTGTTTTGCACAATTCCTTAGCGAATAATTTCATTTGCCAATACCAGCAGCCCTTCAGTCACCTCTATGCCGAGTTCTTGCGCCATGCGGTAATTGATTTGCAGGAACATTTCTGACGAGGCTACAGGGATAGTGCCGGCAGGAATGCCCTGAAGAATTTTGTCGGCTGGCGCCGCTGCCTGCTTGCCAGCTTGAAACAAATCTACACTCAAGCCAAACAACGACCCATATCCTTCTGTCGCAAAGTAAGCACCGCCGAAAGGAAGCCTATGTTCTTGGGCAAACGCACTGATGGTGGCAAACCCTTCCTCTGTTACCAGCAAAGGCTCGACTAATAACAGGATGGCGTCAACGCCATCTACTCCGGTATGCGCTTGCAGCAAAGAGGCCAATTCAGCAGGCGTATCGGCTGGCAGTTCAACGAGCGTGACACCTGCGGCCTCGGCTACAGGGTAGAGAATATCCAGTTGCGGTTGCACAATGGGATATCCTTTTTGGTAAGGAAGCAAAATGCGGGTGGCTTCAGGGGCAAATTCGCGGAGAATCTCGAAGCGGCGCAGGGCAATGTCTGGACCAGGGTAACGCACACCGGTCATATTTCCCCCCGGTTCGCGCACACTATCCACCAACCCCATCCCTTCAATCAGGGCGAAGGTAAAAACAACCGGGATATCCGTCCCTTCGGTAATGTATTTTGCTTCCTGGGAGGCCTCTGTGGGAAAGACAAGAATCAGGTCAACGCCATCATCAACAAATTTCTGTAAAATGCTTTGATAGGTCGGGATGTCAAAATTTGTTTCTTGTATGTCATAGACAATGTTTTCACCTTCAACGTAACCCAGTTCGGCCATTCCCGCTTTGAAACCATCGGTGATGTCAACCACAAAATTCAGGCCAGACAAGACACCGACGCGGTACGTCTTAGGCGCGCTGGCTGAATTGCAGCCGCTTATGAAGAGAATGAGGATCAGTATTGCGGATAAAAGAACTAAACTTACGGTTGGGGCGTTGGGGCGTTGCTGATGTTGGGCCATGATGATTTATACTCCTTCATAACAACCATGTTACTGCGGTTTTGTCGTCGCAGAGTGTTTGTGCAATGTGTGCTGCGTTTCAGTCTCGGGGGCTGCCCTTCTGAACGCGCCAACGGCGTGACCGACTACAGCAGGTAGGCACATATTTGTTCCTTTTGAAAGGATAACCAGGGGTCTCTTTGTGGTGGGTAGTTAACTTCCATGTTCTGGTATTCAATTTTAGCCGTAGACCCGGTGATGTAGAATGGTACTTTTGGTAAAAAACCCGCTGCGTTAAAATTTCCGGCCTCTGATTTTTCGCTACCGATACGTGGGTTACCGAATTGTTTTTGTTCCTGGCTCATCATATCACAGAGTGGGGGAGGGTGTGTGAAAAAGACGTGACTGTGG
>CAYONK010000265.1:0-6651 GCA_964405285.1 uncultured Ardenticatenaceae bacterium | reverse complement strand
ATTGCGGGCGTTGGAACGGGCGGGGATAACGGCCGTTATCCAGCCCATTCGCGGCGGTACAGACGGGTCACAATTAACGGCAAAAGGCGTCCCCACGCCAAACCTCTTTACCGGGATGCACAACTGTCATGGGCCACTGGAATGGATCAGCCTGCAAGACATGGCCCGCTCGACCGAAGTATGCCTGCATCTGGTTCAACTATGGGCGGAAACCGCTTAAAACCACCAGGGTTTTAAGCAAATCTGGCAAACAAAATCAGGCTTGACGCGCCACTTTTTCCTGTGCTATTCTTTTCTCGACGCAAGATTGTATATAATATCCAACGCTTGCGACGACAGAACATGCACAACCCGAATCCGCCCCATCAAAAACTTGCGTCATTGGTCGCCGAACGAATTCGCGCTTCCATTCTTAGCGGCGACTACCAACCCGGTCGCTGGCTGCGCCAGCAGCACCTCGCCGACGATTTGGGGGTGAGCCAGATACCGGTACGCGAAGCCTTAAAAGAGTTGACGGTTGAGGGCTTGGTGGAGCATATCCCCTACCGGGGGGCGCGGGTGCTGGCGATACAGGCCGAAGACATCGAAGACCTTTACGCCCAGCGCATCTTTTTGGAGGGTCGAGCCGCTAAAATCGCCGCTGAAAAGATAAGCCCAAGCGAACTGGACCACCTGCGGCAGCTTCATGAGGAGATGGGCCATCATCAATCACCAGAGGAAATTACCCAATACCGGCGGCTGAACCGCCGTTTCCACCAGCTGATCTACACCGCTTCGCGGCGGCAATACCTGATCCGGGTGTTAAATCAATTGTGGGCCACCTATCCGACGATGCTCTGGGGGAATTTTGCCCAAACGGCCGTTTCCCCCCTCCCCGTCCGCGACGCCACAGACCAGCAGGAACACGCCGCCATCCTCCACGCCCTGGCTGCCCACGACGCAGTCGCCGCCGAAGCGCTGATGCAAAACCACATCGCCGCCGTCGCCGAAGCGCTCCTGGCAACGTTACAAAATACACGCGAAGCGGCCTGAGTTTGGCCTCGTCGCGTCTTTGCGTTACATTTTATAGTTGAGGAGGTGAGGTTTATAGTAAAAACGGCCGTTTGTCCTTGTTCTTGAGCAGGCGTTCAACCTGCCAAGACCTGACAAATGTTTAAGACATCCAGATGTGGAAACATCTTGGTAATAGTCAAAACCTGTCAGGTCTAAACGGTTACGTTCTTAACCCCCTGTCACAAATCGTGACGCCAAATTTTTCGGAGGAGAGAAATGTCTCGTTACAAAAGACCCTTTTTGCTTTTCATCCTGACCCTGCTGCTCGTTGGCCTGGTTGCTTGCGGCGGCAGCGCCACTGCCCCGGCCGAACCCGCTGCGCCCGCAGCCCCGGCCGAACCCGGCGAACCAGCCGCCCCGGCCGAACCAGCCGCGCCCGCCGAGCCAGCCACACCGGCCCAGCGTAAAGTAGCCACCTTCATCTGGACCCAGGAATTCGACAGCCTCAACCCGATGTACACCAGCATGTGGTTCTCCAGCATCACCCAACAAATCTGGAACGCCTCCGCCTGGAACTTCGACGTAGACAACAACCCCAACCCCGTCCTCGTCACCCAAATCCCCGATGCGGAAAACGGCGGCATTTCAGAAGACGGCCGTTCCATCACCATCACCCTACGCGACGACATCAACTGGTCAGACGGCACACCCATCACCTCGGCCGACTTCATCTTCACCTATGAGATGACCATCAACCCGGCCAACACCGTCAACACCTCCTATCCCTACAACCTCATCACCGACATCAGCGCCCCCGACGACCGCACCGTCATCACCACTTTCGAGGAACCCTTCGTCCCCTGGGTCGCCAACCTCTGGACCTACGTCCTGCCCAAACACGTCCTCGAACCAGTGTTTGAGTCCGAAGGCAACCTGGACACCGCCGCCTGGAACCTGGCCCCCACCGTCAGCGCCGGTCCCTACATTTTCGCCGAATGGGAATCAGGCAGCTACGCTCGCTTCGTGCGCAACGACAACTTCTACGGCACACCGGCCATCATTGACGAAATCTTCTTCCGCTTCGTGCCCGATGACGCCGGGCAGGTAGCCGCACTGCGCACCGGCGCCGGTGACCTGGGCACCTTCATCTCCCAGGCCGACATCCCCACCCTGGAAGAAGTCGGCGTTGAGGTGTTTGCCGTCGTCTCCGGCTACGACGAAGGCTGGTACATCTACTTCGGCGAAGAAGCCCACCCCGCCCTGGCCGACGTGCAAGTCCGCCAGGCCATCGCCCAATGCTTCGACCGCTTCGCCATCAACCGCGATCTCCTGCTCGGCCTGACCCAACCGGCTGCCACCTTCTGGGACAACACCCCCTACGCCAACCCCAACCTGGAACCCTGGCCCTACAACCCGGCGGCCGCCAATGCCCTGCTCGACAACGCGGGCTGGGTGGATAGCAACGGCGACGGCGTGCGCGACAAAGACGGCGTGGAACTGATCCTGACACACGGCACCACCACCCGTGCCATCCGTCAGGACACCCAGGCAGTCGCCCAGCAAAATCTGGCCGAATGCGGTATCCGCTTCGAGCCAATCGGCTTCTCCCCCGACGTCTTCTTCCAAAGCTACGGCGGTGGCGGCCCGATGGCTACCGGCCAATTGGACATCGGCCAATGGTCCGCCTCTGAAGCCTTCCCCGATCCCGACTCCAGCCGTTGGCTCTGTGCGGAAATCCCCACCGACGATTACCCGGACGGCAACAACGACCAGAAGATTTGCGATGAGGAGCTAGACCAACTATTCCGCCTGCAAGCCTCTCAAATTGACTTTGAGGAGCGGCAGCAAACCTTCTGGCGAATCGGCGAGATCATGCACGAGAATGTCTATTGGCTTGGCGTCTGGCAAGACCTGGACACCTGGGCTGTCAGCAGCCGCATGGAAAACGTAAAAATCTCCGGCGCATCCCCCTTCTACAACATTGCTGAATGGGACATCAGCCAATAAATTCATCTGAATAGGATGAAATGCGCGATGCGCTTTGACGCAGCGTCGCGCATTTCATCCCTTTATCTGCACGTAGCGCCGGCTGCCAGCCACCCATTTCCATTGGCGCTACGACTACCCGGCAGGGATTTCGAGCCTGCCACCGGAGACGGCCTATGACTCGCTACATCATCAGGCGGCTCTTGCAAGCGATTCCGCTGCTTTTTATCGTCAGCCTCATTCTCTTCGTCCTGCTCTACAGCATCGGCGATCCGCTGACGATGATGGGCGGGCGCAACCCAACCCGGCCGGAAGACCGGCAGCGATTGGCCCGCCAATTGGGCCTCGACAAACCACTTACCACGCAATACGTCTACTGGCTCATCGGCAACGATTGGACGATGTTGGACGTGGATGGAGACGGCATTGGCGACACACCCGGTCGGCGCAAAGGGGTGCTGCGCGGTGATTTCGGCGTCTCTATCGTCACTAGAGGTAAACCGGCGATGGAAATCATCTGGGAGCGCGTGCCGAACACCTTGCTCTTAATGATACCAGCGCAGATTGTCATCCTGGTCTTTGGGCTGCTCATCGGCATTTATTCGGCGCTGCGTCAATATTCCATGGCGGACAACGTGATCACCACGCTATCATTTGTCGGCTTCTCCATGCCGATCTTTTTGATCGCCCTATTGAGTATTTACATCTTTTCCGTCTTGTTCCAGCGGTGGGGGCTGCCCTATTTACCGGCGAATGGGATGTTTGATCCGCAAGTGGGTAAAACAGCCAGCCAGGTGGCCAAGCACATGATCTTGCCCATTTTCAGCATCGCCTTTATTGATGTCGCCCGTTACAGCCGCTACATCCGCAGCTCTATGCTGGAGGTGATGAGCCAGGATTACATCCGCACCGCCAGAGCGAAGGGGCTACGCCGAGGTACTATCATCAGCATCCACGCTTTACGGAACACTTCACTGCCCATTGTGACGCTTATCGGCCTTGATTTGCCCTTTTTGCTGGCCGGGGCGGTGGTGACTGAACGCATTTTTGCCTGGCCGGGCATGGGGCGGTTGTTCCTTGATCATTTGCAGCGCGGGGATGGGGCTGTGGTGATGGGTATTGTGATCATCCTGGCGGTTGCGGTGATTCTATCGCAAATCGCCACCGATATTGCCTATGCAGTGCTGGACCCGCGCATTCGGTATGATTAGGGATGGTTACGGGATATAGGGCTACAGGTTGCAGGTTGCAAAGCGAGCGACTCAGGTGACTTGTAACCTGCAATGTGTAACTTGCAACGACTCCCGCGAACAGAGAGCGATATGACTACAGTAGAACCTCCGGTAACAATTGGACTGGCAGGCGGAGACGTGGATACGCCGCCGCTGTCGCCACGGGAGATGGCCTGGCGGCGCTTTCGGCGACACAAACTGGCGATTGCGAACACTGTTTTGCTGCTGCTGCTTTTTGTCTATGCCTTTGGCGGCGGGTTGGTGTACTCCGAGGCGTACGCGAATTACAACGATACGACGAAGCGGCTGCAAGCGCCTTCGTGGGAGCATCCGTTTGGCACAGACACGATCGGCCGAGACATTTTGGCCCGGACGATTTATGGTGGGCAGATTTCGTTGTTGATTGGGTTAACGGCCGTTATCGTCCAACTTCTCATCGGCGTCATCATTGGCGCGGTGGCTGGTTACTATGGAGGCTGGCTAGACAGTCTGCTCATGCGCTTTACCGAAGCCGTCATGACCATCCCCAGCCTCTTCCTGCTCCTGGTGATGGCAAAATTTTTCTCCGGCCGCGTGCCCGACATGACCGTGTTCGGCCGCACTTTTAGCGGCAGCGTGATCGTCATCATCCTGATCATCGGCCTGACAAGCTGGCCCCGCCTCACCCGGATCGTCCGGGCAGAATTCCTCTCGCTCAAAGAGAATGATTTTGTGCTGGCCGCCCGCGCCATTGGCACGTCTAACGGCCAGATCATCCTGCGCCACATCTTGCCCAACACCATCGCCCCCATCGTCGTCACCGCTACCCTGGCCGTGGCCGCGGCGATTATCTCCGAAGCCTACATCAGCTTCCTCGGCCTGGGCGTACAGCCGCCCACCGCTACCTGGGGCAACATGATCACCGGCGCCACAACCTACATCGAGACCGCTCCCTGGCTCTGGTTTTTCCCCGGCATGTTGATTTTACTCACCGTCCTGAGCATCAATTTTGTCGGCGACGGCCTGCGCGACGCCCTCGACCCGCGCAGCCGCCCTGAGTAATAAATAGGGGGATGGAGAATGAAGATTGGCTCAATCTCCATTCTCCAATCTCCATTCCATGAACAGTTTGTCCCTCTTCTCTTATCAGGTGATTTGATGCAGCGAGAACAGCCTTTGCTCAACGTGACCGATTTGCAAGTTCGCTTCCACACCCCGGAAGGGACCATTTACGCCGTCAACGGTGTCTCTTTTGTCGTTGGCGAAGGAGAGGCGGTGGCCGTCGTCGGCGAGAGCGGCAGTGGCAAATCCGTGACGATGATGTCGGTCCTCGGTCTGATCCCAGTTCCGCCGGGGGAGATTAGCCAGGGAACGGCCGTTTTCCTGGAACGCGATCTACTCAAATTGCCCGAAGAAGAGTTGGAACGCATTCGTGGCCGGGAAATCGGCATGATCTTCCAGGATCCAATGACCTCGCTCAACCCGGTGCTGACCCTGGGACGGCAGCTAACCGAAGCGCTGCGCCGCCATTACGACCTGGAACAAGCCGAAGCGCAAAAACGGGCTGTGGAGCTGCTGCAATTGGTCGGCATTCCCGACGCCGCCAACCGGCTAAACGCCTACCCGCATCAATTTTCCGGCGGTATGCGCCAGCGGGTGATGATCGCCATGATGCTCGCCTGTAATCCCAAACTGCTCATCGCCGACGAGCCGACAACAGCGTTAGACGTCACCATCCAGGCGCAAATCGTCGAACTCATGTTAGACATCCGGCAAAAACTGAACATGGCCCTCATCTGGATCACCCACGATCTGGGGGTGGTAGCCGGGTTGGCCGACCGGGTGTTGGTGATGTATGGCGGCACAATTGTCGAGGAAGCAGACGTAGATAGCCTGTACGAGAAGCCGCAGCATCCGTACACGTTGGCGCTGCTGGAGGCACTGCCTCGCGTGGACCAGCGGCGCGGCGGACGCCTGAAGGCGATCCCTGGCGCGCCGCCCAATCTGGTGCAGGAATTGCAGGGCTGCCCCTTTGCGCCACGTTGTGAATTTGTTTTAGAGCGGTGTTGGGCGGAACGGCCGTTGCTCCAGCCCCTCAGCCCCACCCAAAAAGCCGCCTGCTTCATCAACCCCTACACAAAAGAGTTGCGAGGACACGGATGAAATCAAGCGAAGTTCTGGTGAGCGTCAGCAACCTGAAAAAACATTTCCCCATCCGCCGAGGCATCATCTTCGAGCGCACCATCGGCGCAGTGCAGGCAGTGAATGGCGTAACCTACGATATATACCGGGGTGAAACTCTGGGGTTGGTCGGCGAGAGCGGCTGTGGGAAAAGCACTGTTGGTCGCACCATGTTGGGCCTTTACCAACCAACAGACGGCTCGGTAAGCGTGGCCGGGATTGACGTAGCCAACGCCAAAGGGTCACATCTTCGCCTGCTGAGGCGCAAAGCGCAAATGAT
>CAYONK010000264.1:4083-6676 GCA_964405285.1 uncultured Ardenticatenaceae bacterium | reverse complement strand
TTGAGCGTGAACAGGGTAGCAGACGCCAATGTCAGGCCCAAATTGAGAATTGCTGTTAACGGCTTACGTCAAATGATAGAGAACTTCTACGAAACTGGGTTTTCTTTGCAGCGCCGAGCCTCCACGACCCCGTGCCCCGATTGTTTTTTGCGGTGCGCTAACAGCCCCGGCGATTTGGATTGCCCTACAGTTTGCGATTGATACGATGATTGTGGAAGGATAACGGCCGTTCCCCCACCCCTCCTCAGACGTTTTCCTGGCGAAATATGGACAAAACCTATGCAACTGTGCTAGAATGCAATCGTTATTTTAACTTTTAGCAAACTGAGGGACACCTTGACAGACGCAAGCAAAATTCCGACGTTTAACCTCAAAGCCGTCGTTCAGGAAACCGGCATCAAACCAGATACCCTCCGCGCCTGGGAACGACGCTACGGGCTTCCCCAGCCCAACCGCACACCTGGCCGCCACCGCCTCTACTCCCAATACGACATTGACATGCTTAAATGGCTCCAGGCGCGCCAGGATGAGGGGTTGAGCATCAGCCGGGCCGTCGAGTTATGGCGGCAACTGGAGACAGATGGCGATTCGCCGCTGGAACTCTATCATGCCGAAGAACCGGAACCCTTCGCCCTACCCCTCAGCGGCGAAACGCTGACGCAAATGCGTGAGGGCTGGATTGAAGCCTGCCTACGATTCGACGAGCAGCGCGCCCGGCACATTTTAGCCCAGGCGTTTGCCCAATTTCCGATGGAAGCCGTTTGCTTCGAGCTGTTGCAAAAAGCGCTGGCGGAAATTGGCGTCGGCTGGTATGAGGGCACGGTCTCGGTACAGCAGGAGCATTTCGCCTCGGCGCTGGCGATCCGTCAGCTTGAGGCGCTGTTGAATGCCGCGCCGCCGCCGAACAAAAACGGCCGTTTTATCGTCGCCTGCGCCCCAAACGAGCAACACACCTTCAGCCCTCTGATGATCACCCTCATGCTGCGGCACCGGGGCTGGGACGTGATCTATCTGGGCGCCGACGTGCCGACCGATCAACTCGAAACCACCCTGGCTCACGTCCGGCCAGACCTGCTTGTTGTCACCGCCCACACGCTGCACACGGCCGGTCACTTGCCCGCCATCGCCGACCTGGCCCGGCAAAGCCACACCCCTCTGGCCTACGGTGGCGGCGTTTTCATCGTGATCGAAGCAATCACCGAGCGAATTCCAGCCCACTTCCTGGGCCACGATCTCCGGGCTGTCCCTCAGGTGATCGAAACTTTGTTGGCCTCCGGCGCGCCGGAGCCACCAGCCAGGCCACCCTCCCAGATTCACCACAAAGCGCTCGACCATTTCATGGAGCAACGCTCGGCCATAGATGCCGAAGTGCTAGAGCTTCTTCACCTCGATGATTTGCCCACGCGCTATCTAAAGAATGCCAACAACGACTTAGGCAACAACATCCAGGCCGCCCTCAACCTGGGCGAAATGAATTTACTGGACGCCAATCTGGAATGGGTACATGGCCTGCTGGCCAATTACCATTACCGGATGCCGGAAGAGGCGATGCGGCCTTACCTGGCCGCTTACCGGCAAGCCATCCACCACCACCTCGACGAGCGGGGCAAACCCATTTTCGATTGGTTCGCCAAAATGCAATAGTCCACCATTCACCATTCACCATTCATCATTCACCATTCACCATTCATCATTCACCATTAGCGAGGAGCTAACACCCATGCGCGTGATTATCACCGGCGGAACCGGCCTGATTGGGACCACCTTAAGTAAAAGCCTGGCGCAAGACGGCCACGAGGCCATTGTTTTGAGCCGTGATCCGAGCCGCTACACCCTGCCGCCAGGCGTGCGCGGCGAAACATGGGATGGCAAAACGGCCGTTTCCTGGGGCCACCTGATCAACGAAGCCGACGCCATCGTCAACCTGGCCGGGGAAAATCTGGCGGGCAGCGGCCTGCTGCCCACCCGCTGGAGCGCCGAACGCAAACAATTGCTGCGCCAAAGCCGTCTGGACGCCGGTCGCGCCGTCGTGGAAGCGGTGACGGCCGCCGAGCGCAAACCGCGCGTCGTCATCCAGGCGTCCGGCATTGACTACTACGGCGACCTGGCCGACGAGATCGTCACTGAGGCGTCGCCCGCCGGTTCCGGCTTCCTGGCCGACCTGACGGTGGAATGGGAAGCCTCCACCACCGCCGTCGCCCAACAAGGCGTGCGCCACGTCTCCATCCGCACCGGCGTCGTCCTCAGCGCCGAGGGCGGGCCACTGAAAACCATCGCGCTCCCCTTTAAGTTTTTCGCCGGGGGGCCATTGGGCAGCGGCAAGCAGTGGATGTCCTGGATTCACGTCGCCGACGAGGTAGCCGCCATTCGCTTTTTGTTGGAACAGGAAACGGCCGTTGGCCCCTTCAACCTCTGCGCCCCCGAACCGCTGACCAACAAGGCGTTCAGCCAGGCCGTTGGCCGGGCGATGGGCCGCCCCGCCATCCTGCCCGCCCCGGCCTTCGCCCTGCGCCTGGCCCTGGGCGAAGTGTCTGACGTGGTGTTAAACGGCCGTCGCGCCCTACCCAAGAAGCTGCAAGACTTCGGCTTCACC
>CAYONK010000264.1:0-4073 GCA_964405285.1 uncultured Ardenticatenaceae bacterium | reverse complement strand
ACCTTCCAATTCCCCACCGCCGACTCGGCGCTGCAAGACCTATTGACAATTGGCAATTGACAATTGACAATTGTCAACCATGCGGAAAACACCGTTCATCTGGCTGGGGGCGGACCGGGCGCGGAAATGGCCGGTAGGAGAAAAGGGGCGGCTGCTCGACAAGGCGGCCCACGTTGGCCTACCTGTGCCGCCCGGCGCGATCCTGCTGGGTGAGTTGTACCAACTGCTGCTGGAAGAAGGGGTGATCCTGGCCGATGGCGGCCATATCGCTATCCCCGACCCCGACTGGCTGTTTGAGACCTTTTACGAAGGGGTGCGCTTTCCTCGTCTGGATAAGCCGATGCTGCCCCGGCGAGCCTTTTCGCTGGATGGCGCGACTTTCAGCGCCCCAACCCGCCTCTCCCTGGTTAATTTGCTGGACCCGGACGATCTGGCGCGAATGTTAACGGCCGTTTGGTCCCTGCCAAACCCGCCGGAAACGCTGCGCCGCGATGTGTTATTGCAGGAAGAGGTAAAGGGAGAAGTGTGGGGAACGGCCGTGACCACCCCCAATTTGCCCGACCAAACCAGCTACCAACGCCCAGACACCCTCGCCACAGACCTGACATTACCCCAACTCGGTCGGTTTGGCCGGGTTGCCCCAGACCTGCCCCCCTTCGCCCAAAGAGTACAAAAACTGCTGCGCGGCTGCCGCCGCACCTTTGGCCCAGCCACCTGGCAAATCGAATGGCGCGACGACGGCCACATCTGTTGGCTTATCCAGGCGAACGCCCTGTAGCCTGTAACCAGTTACAGGTTACAAGTTACAGAGGTTACAGCGAGTTAGTCGCCCGCATCGGCTGCTTTTGGCCGCTGTTGATCGGCGTTCGCGGCAGTTCCACCGGCCGCAATGTGGGGAACGCTGGCTCCTCTTTATCCACTTTTTCCAGCAGGGCGATGGCGAGAACTTCGTCTAAATGAGCCACCGGGATAAGCGTCAGGTCTTGGCGCACCCGGTCTGGCAGTTCGGGAATATCCTTGGCGTTATCTTTGGGCAGGAGAACCGTCTGGATGCCGGCCCGATGCGCGGCAATCGCTTTTTCCTTCAGGCCACCGATGGGCAATACTTTGCCGCGCAGCGTCACTTCGCCGGTCATCGCCACGTCGCGGCGGGCCCGGCGTTGGGTGAAGGCAGAGATAACGGCCGTTGCCATCCCAATGCCCGCGCTCGGCCCATCCTTGGGCACACTCCCCTCCGGCACGTGAATATGGACGTTCACCTGATCAAACAGCGCCGGTTCCAGCCCCAAACGACGCGCATTGGCCCGCGCATAAGTCAGCGCCGCCTGCGCCGATTCGCGCATCACTTCACCCAACGAACCGGTCAGGGTGATTTTGCCGGAGCCTTCACTCAGGCTCACCTCAATCGCCAGCGTGTCGCCGCCAAAAGCGTTCACCGCCAGCCCGGTCACAACCCCAACCTCGTCCTGCTCTTCGGCCAGGCCATGCTGGAATTTCTCCGGGCCAAGATAGGCGGATATGTCCGCTGTCTGCACAGCAAACGGCCCCGTTTCGCCCCCGGCGATCTTCACCGCCAGCTTGCGCACCACCGCGCCAATTTTGCGCTCCAGTTGGCGCACCCCGGCCTCTCGCGTATGGCCGCGCACGATTTGTTCCAAAGCCTCCGCCGTAAATGAAACAGATATATCGGCAATGCCATGCCCCGCCAACTGTTTCTTCAACAAATAACCCTGGGCAATGGCCAGCTTCTCATCTTCGATGTAGCCCGGCATCTGAATTGTCTCCATCCGGTCCAGCAGCGCCGCCGGAATGGTGTTGAGTTGATTAGAAGTTGTGATGAAGATCGCCTGGCTCAAATCAAACGGCAGTTCCAGATAATGGTCCGTGAAGCTGTGATTTTGCTCCGGGTCTAGCACTTCCAACAATGCCGAAGCGGGATCGCCGCGCCAATCAGCCCCAATTTTGTCAATCTCGTCCAGCACGATGACCGGATTGCGCGTGCCTGCGTCGCGCAGAGCGCGAATCACTCGTCCGGGCATCGCCCCGATGTAGGTCCGGCGGTGGCCGCGAATCTCCGCCTCATCGCGCACCCCGCCCAGGCTGATACGCACCATCTGCCGCCCCATCGCCCGCGCCACAGAGGTGGCGATGGAGGTTTTGCCCACGCCCGGAGGCCCGTTTAAATTGATGATCGCGCCGCGCATTTGTGGCCCGGCCAGTTTGCGCACAGCCACGTATTCGACAATGCGCTCTTTCACGTCTTCCAGGCCATAATGGTCGGCATTTAGCACGGCGCGCACGTGCTGAATATCCAGGTTGTCTTCGGTGCTTTTGTCCCAGGGTAACTCCACCAGCCATTCGAGGTAGGTGCGGATGACGCTGGCCTCGGCGGATTGTTGTCCCTGGTATTCCAGCCGTTTTAACTCTTTCAAGGCGCGGTCGGCGTTATCGGCCGGCATCCCGGAATCTTCGATTTTCTGGCGCAACTGCCCCACCAGGTCGTCGCCCTCTTCGCCGAGTTCTTTGCGGATGGCCCGCATTTGTTCGCGCAACAGATATTCGCGCTGGGCTTTGTCGGCACTGCTGCGGGCGTCTTGCTGGATTTTCTTGCGAATTTCGGCGATGCGCAGCTCTTGCTCCAGATATTCGGTGACAATCGCCAGACGCTCGCCGCCGGAAAGGGTTTGCAGTAATTGTAATTCGATGGCGAACGGCAGATTCATCAGCCCGGCGATGTAGTCGGCCAGCGCGCCGGCCGAACGCTTGTGGCGCGTCAGGCCCATCACTTGTTGATTGGCTTCGCCCAGAGCGTCGGCATATTGTTCCAGGTAGGCGATGGCTTTGCTGATGAGGGTGGGGTCGGCGCTGTCAACGGCCGTTGCCACTTCACTATACTCGCCCAACAGATACGGATCCGCCAGGTGCAGCATATCCTGCGGCCCGGTCACCAGGCGATGAAAGTGAACCCGCCGGTGCAGCTCCACCAACATCTGCACACCGACGTGCGGCGCGCGCAAAATATCCCGCACACTGGCCAACACCCCAATCGGGGCCAGGTCGTCATCCCGCGGATCCTCCGTCTCGGCGTCACGTTGCACCAGGATGAGCAGATTGCTGCCCTCTTCGACAGCCGCTTGCGCGGCTGCCAACGAAGCCCGGCGGCCAATTGAGATAGTCGTGGTAATGCCAGGGAAGACAGCTCCGCCACGAAGCGGAACGACCGGAATTTGCTTATGGGGTGTTTGCGTTAATTCGCTCATATTCACTATCCAACGGGTAAGCATTCAGCCCTTTTTGAATGGGATACACGATGAACACAGGCTTTCACAGATTTGGGGTGGTTTTAATCTGTGTTCAGCTGTGAGAATCGGTGTCCCATCTCTTCTGCAATGAACGGTTACCCCAGCGATGCGTGTCAGGCATCATTCGCGGACCAAAGGGTTTGCCGCGTCCGCGATCATCAGAATCTTACACTGTCTCAGTATGCGTCTCTCCAGGCTAAACAACAATAGCCCTTTAGTCTGTCAGGCATGGGGGGTGATGATACGTTAGTCCTACGTGGGACGTGATCCGTATTCCGTATTCCGTGTGTTACGCCTTCGTAAACGGACCACGGGCCACGTCACTCCAGGTCTGCTGCCTGGCGTTTGATCCGGCCGATGACGAGGAAAATTGCGGCGAAGGTGGTGAAGAAGGCAATGGCGATTTTGGTCACATCTACGATGGGTTCGACGTGAACGCCGTCTGGCCCAACAGAGATAGCGGCTACCGGCCGGCCCATGATGCTGCCCCCGCCGCCGCCACCACCGCCTGCGCCGCCTTCGGGCGCGTCGCCGTCTTCCGGCGTACCCACGCCGCCACCGCCGCCAAAGCCATAGCCTATGCCCCCGGCTACTTCCGAGGCGATGATAACGGCGCGCTCGCCCTGGACAACGGGCGGGCTGTAAAGGCTTTCCGGCCGGGCGGCGGCGAAGAGCATATCCATCAGGGCGTTGGCCTGTTCCTGGTTAGGCACGGTTTCTTTAATAAAGGTATTGAGTTCAGGTTTCATGAGGTTTCTCCAAAAAATTGTC
>CAYONK010000263.1:1139-6713 GCA_964405285.1 uncultured Ardenticatenaceae bacterium | reverse complement strand
TCGGCGCGGATGCGGAAGTAGACCACTTCGATGTCGTTGGCGGCGATTTCCAGCGTCTTTTCCGAATCGTCCAGCAGGCTGAACCAAGCGGCCGGTTCCACCACCAATCGCACCGTCTGCGCCTCCGGCAGGTAGTTGAAGACGCCCACCGGCAGGGCGATCTCGTCGCCGACGGTGAGGGCCAGGGGTAGATTGAGGTCCACGAAGAACTCCTGGAAGACGCGCAAACTGCCGGTAGCCGACCCCAACCGCCCATCCTGCGAGGAGGCCAGCGCCGTCAGCCGCCAGGTGGTGATGGAGTCGGCGACGGGGATGTCTACGCGCAAATTGCCGCTCGCGTCGGTCTGGCCGTCGGGCAGCCAGAACATTGTCTCCGGGAAGTATTGGCGCAGCCGGGGCGGTTCACCGCCGGTCTGTTTTTCGGCGGCGGGAGGGGCCATTGGCGCTTCAGCGGCCATCACTTCCATTTCCATGCCTTCGCGCACGTTAAAAGCGCCATCGGCCATCATCATCTGCGGCTCCATAACGACGCCGCCAACCGCCATGCTGCCCACCTGGGAGGCCATGACGCCAGCCAGGGGTACGGCAAAACCCGTCAGGGCGACCATCATGGCGAGAACGGCCGTTCCCCACCTCTTTTCCCAGACAAACCCGGCCGCCCGCAGCATAAAGGCGAACGGGATGAGGAAGAGGATGGCTAAAGCCACCACTACTAACGTGTCGCTGGGGTAGAAGTTGCCCCGGTCGCTGACGATGATCACCACTGGCAGCAAGATGACGAAGAGCAGCAGCAGCGCCAACGTCCAGCCCAACGCCCGGTCCCGGCTTCGCCAGGCGACCGCGCCCAGGGCGATGAAGCTGCCCAGGCAGGCCAGGGCGATAATCCCCAACACGGTATCGCCGGCGTCCCAGAAGATTTGGTCAATCAGGAAAAGTAGACCAACAAAGGAGAGGAGCATAAGGACGCTCAGGCCAACGGCCGTTCCCAACTTGCGCCAAAAACCCCCGGAGCGCCAGACGGCAACGGCCGTTATCGCCGCAATCCCCAGGGCCACCGCCAACATCAGGGCAAACAGCCCGCCGCTGAGATTGGTGAAATAGGCTTCCTGCCGCTCGCGGGCGTTTTGCATCGCCTCGTCGTGGGAGTTGGCTTGCAGGCTGAAATTGACAAATTGCGGCGCGGCGGCGGCCAGGGACGCGGCGGCCGCTCCTTCCTGGGCGGCGCGTAAAGCGGCATCACCCACCGGCTCCGCCCGCAGCAGGTCGGGGATGCTGAAGCCGTGCAGGTCATATTTGGGCTGGAGCAATTCCTGCTCCAGCAGGAAGTAGAGTTTGGCGAAGCCGGGGTCTTGCTCCGCCAGGGCGAAGACCGCCTCGTCCACCACCGCCAGACCGATGGCCGAGGCCACGCCCGCGCCTGTCTGATCGTTGGTTTGGATGGCGAGAACGGCCGTTTCCCCCGGCCGGTATTCCGGTTTGTCCGGCGTGAAGGTCAGTGCCAGGTCGTCGGCTTCGTCCACCAACACCAGGCGGTTGTCGCGCACAATCGTGCCGTTGCGCAGAATTTTGTAGGCGTGCAGTTCCAGCGTACCGTACAGGTCGGGCGTCACGTCGAGGGCGGCCAACGTCTGCCCTTCAGTGATCGGCAGCGCCCGCGTGCTGACCGTCTGCCCGTCGCGCACCGCGTCCAGGTAAACCGCTCCGCTCTGCGCCGAGGTGAGGATGGTCAGGTTCATCGTCTCGCCGACGCGGTAGGCCGGTTTGTCCGGCCGCAGCAGCACCGCCTCTTCCTGGTAGCTGCCATCGAAGTAGAAGGTCTGGCTGGCGGACCGCCCCTGGGCGTCGCGGGCGGAGATGGTCACTTGTTGGTAGGGGTCGGTGGGGGTGATGGGCAGTTGGGCCAGGCCGTAGGGGCCGGTAACGGCCGTTTCCTCCCGCCCTTCCCTATCCCAGAATACCCGCAAGTCGGCGGCGACCGGCGCGCCATCCGGCGTGCTGACCAGCACATAGAGCAAATTCTCCACCCCAGGGCGGAACTGCCCGCCCTCCGGAATGGCCTCAATCACCAACGGCTGCGCCGCGACGGGCAAGGAGAGCTGCTTCGCCTCGCGCTGGTCGGCCTGATCCACCACATTGGCTTGCAGGTAAAACGTGCCCAACCCGCCCTCCAAATCGCTCCCGGCGATGAAGGCGGGCAGGTCAAACTCGAAGGCGAAATTACCCGCCGCGTCCGTCTCCCCTTGCACGGTGAACACATCTTGCCGCTCGAAATCGAAGGTGAAGCCGGTCAGGCTGACCTGCCCCTGCTCCACCGGCTTGCCGAAGAAGTAGACGGCGTTGAGCGTGCCGCTCACCCGGTCACCGGGCTGGTAGTAGGCGCGGTCGGTTTGCAGTTGCACGTTGAATTTGGGCAGGCTGTACCGCTCGACGGTGACGGTTTTCTCGGAAGTGACGCCGCCTAATTCGGCGCTGATTTTGTACGCGCCGCTGTTCACCTCGTCGGCCAGTTGGAAGTCTACGCTGGCGACGCCGAAATCGGAGGTAGTGAGGGTCTGGCGGAAGACGGTGTTGCCCCGGCCGTCGGCGATGGCGATTTGTAGGGGCTGCCCGGCCGCCGGGCGGCGGTCGAAGGTGCTGAGGGCCAGGGCGCGCAGGTGGATAATCTGCCCCGGCTGGTAGAGCGGCTTATCGCTGCTGAGCAGCACGCGGTAGTCGCGGTTGAGGCTGACGGGCCGCTCCACCCGGTCGGAACCGAGGCGGGATTGGGTCTCGACGATGAGGGTGTAGTCGCTTTCCGCCCCTTCCGGCGCGGTGAAGGCGACGTCGGCCACGCCCAGTTCGTCGGTCTGGCCGGTGAAGAGGGGCAGGGCGGGGCCGCCCCCGGCCGGCCGCAGGCTGACCTGCACGGTCGCCCCGCTGAGCGGCGAGGCGTCGCGGCTGTCGCGGGCGACGACGCGCAGGGCGGCCGGGCTGCCGGGAACCCATTCGTTTTGTCCCAGGATGATGGTTTCGTGCTGGCTGAGGTAGTCGGGTAGATTGGCGTAGTACCAGCTTAGCCCGATCAGCCCGACGAGCAGGGCGAGCGGGGCGAGAATAAGGACGAGTTTGGCGTTTTTAGACATGGCTGACTCCTGTTTTGGTGTACAGTGTGCGGTGAGCAGTGTACGGTGTACAGTGTACTGTAGAAGCCGGTGATTGTATACCGGCGGTTGTGAATAAAGACGTTGGTTGAGACGGTTTAGTTCCGAGATTCAGGGGAGCGAGAAATCATCCAGTGATCCGCAGATTGCGCAGATTGGCGCAGATTTTGGCGGCCACCAGCCACCAGCATAAACGGCCGTTATCTGGTAGAATTAGGGATGGTAACTTGGTGTTGCCTTGACACCAAAGGATAAATGGCAGCGAGATGCGCATTGGGATCATCGGCACGGGGGCGTTGGCCTCTTTATTTGCCATGCGGCTGGCAGAAACGGCCGAGGTGGTGATGGTCGGCTCCTGGGCGGCGCAGTTGGACGCGATCCGGGAGGCCGGGCTGACGCTGCTAGAGGCAGACGGCCGTTCCCACACCCATCCCCTCCAGGCCACCGACCAACCCATGCTGCTGGAGCCGGTGGACGCGGCCCTGGTGTTGGTGAAAAGCTACCAGACAGGAACGGCCGTTCGTCGCCTGCGCTACCTGTTGGGCAGCGACACGCTCATCATTACCTTGCAAAATGGGCTGGGCAACTGGGAGACGTTGGCCGAGGCGTATGGGGCCTGGCGCGTCGTCCAGGGTGTCACCTCGCTGGGGGCGACGTTGGTGCGGCCGGGCGTGGTCCGGGCGGCGGGCGACGGCCCCATCAGCCTGGGGCGAGCGGCGGCTAACCCGTTCTTTGAACCGCTGGTGGCGGCGCTGCGGGCGGCCGGGTTTACGGTGGAATTGGTCTACGACACGCGCGGGCTGGTCTGGGGCAAGCTGGCGGTGAATGCGGCGATCAATCCGTTAACGGCCGTTCTCCACATCCGTAATGGGTTACTGGCCGAAGAGCCGGTGCTGCGGGAGGTGATGGAGGCGGTGGCGCGGGAAACGGCCGTTGTCGCCGCCGCGCACGGTATCCAACTCCCCTACCCGGACGCGGCCGAACGCGCCTTGCAGGTGGCCCAGGCGACGGCGCAAAATCATTCCTCGATGCTGCAAGATATTCAGCGGGGCGGCCAGACGGAAATTGAGGCGATTTGCGGGGCCGTCCTTCAGGCGGCGCGGCGGGCGGGGCTGGACGCGCCGCTGAACGCGCAGTTGTATCGCTGGGTGAAGCAGATCGAGGCCGGGCAAGCCATCAACGATTGGAAAGTTCAGGTGGATGGGGCGGCCCTAGACCTGGCACAATTTAGAGGAGATTAGAGATTAGAGATTGGAGATTGGGACGCCGCAATCTCCAATCTCTAATCTCCTGACCAACATGATAGTGACAAACAGTATCCAAGAAGTGCGCCAGATTCGCTGGCAAGACCCGGCCGCCACCTGGGGGCTGGTCCCGACGATGGGCTATTTGCACGAGGGGCACATCTCCCTGGCGCGGCGGTCAAAGGCGGAGAATGGGTTAACGGCCGTTACCATCTACGTCAACCCAACCCAATTCGCCCCAACGGAAGACCTGAGCAGCTACCCGTGCGACTTGCCGCGCGACCTGGCCCTGCTGGAAGCGGCCGGGGTAGACCTGGTCTTCACCCCCGACGACAGCATCATCTACCCGGCCGGGTTCCAGACCTACGTCACGGTGGAAGAGGTGACGCGGGTGTTAGAAGGAGCCTCGCGCCCGACCCACTTTCGCGGCGTGACGACAGTTGTGACCAAGCTGTTCAACATCCTCCAGCCGACGCGGGCTTATTTTGGGCAGAAGGATTATCAGCAAACGGCCGTTCTCCGCCAGATGGTCCACGATCTCAACTACAACCTGGAGCTGATCGTCTGCCCGACGGTGCGCGAGGCGGACGGGCTGGCGATGAGTTCGCGCAACAAGTATCTGGACCCGGCGCAGCGGGCGGCGGCGACCATCCTCTCGCGGGCGTTGGCCGCCGGGGTGGCCGCCCTGGACGCGGGCGAACGGGACGCAGAAAAGGTGCGCGGCCTGATGCGGGCGCTGATCGAAGCTGAACCGCTGGCCCGCCTTGATTACCTTAGCGTTGCCCACCCGGCCACGCTGATTGAGTTGGACACAGTAGAAGAGGGGGCGGTATTGTCAACGGCCGTTTTCTTCAACCGCACCCGCCTCATAGACAACATGATCTGGCAATTGACGATTGACGATTGACGATTGACGATTAAGGAGATTCCCCCGCCTATGCGCTGGGTATTACACGCGAAGATACACAAGGCCACCGTGACCGAGGCCAATCTCGGTTACGTGGGCAGCATAACGATTGACGAAGCCTTGCTGGAAAAGACCGGCCTCTGGCCGGGCGAGAAGGTGCAGGTAGTGGACAACACCAACGGGGCGCGCCTGGAAACCTACATCATCAAAGGAGAGCGCGACTCTGGCGTAATCTGCATGAATGGGGCCGCCGCCCATCTTGTCAAGGCCGGCGATGAGATTA
>CAYONK010000263.1:0-1129 GCA_964405285.1 uncultured Ardenticatenaceae bacterium | reverse complement strand
TGTGATGGGCTACGAGCTGCGCGACGCGCCGCTGCCGGACCCGAAGATGATTCTGGTGGATAAGCAAAATCGCTTTGTGCGCTATTTGTGAAAAAGTAGCGTCGTGGACTATAAGCCGAAATCCGTATACCGCTTCCGGCAAGGTCACGGCCGTTTTTCACGTTTTAGTCTGACCGCTTGGGTATGACTTCTGGAAAAACCTTCGCCTCCATCAGACTGACAGATCCGTTGATGAGCGCATCGCCAACATTCAAAAGCCCTTGCGCTTTTCTCGACCAGCGCTGGCCGAAGGGGAGCTTTTTCATACTTCGCTCACGAAAATGAATCACTTCCACCCCAGGGTGTAATCTGCACTCATAGTTGTATCGCTTGAATTTCAGAAAGAGGTCAGGCTCTTCACCGTAGAGAAAGTATTTCTCGTTCAGTTTGCCGACGCGGATGAAGGCAGACTTCCGCATCAGTAAGCACCCGGCGTTGAGAAACGTGGTGGGAATCGGTGGGATGTCCACGCTGCGCCGATACCGCGAGACGTGTGAAAGATAAAACACAATGGTCCGAAGTGTGTAAAATGACCAGGTGAAATTAAGCAGGTAAGCGCCGCCTCGTTGCAAGAATTGGAGCGGGCCAACGGCCGCTATGGTCTGGCTTTGTTGAATGCAGTCCAGCATGGCGGCGTGAAAGCGGGGATTGAGAATCCGTATGTCTGGATTGAGCAAGAAAACAAACTCTGCCTCACACAGCTCAATTCCCTGATTGATGGCCCTGGAGTAGCCCACGTTTCTTGGGTTGACAACCAGGGAGACCTGCGGGAATTGCGTTCGCACAATCTCGGCGGTGGAATCTTGAGAGGCGTTATCTACGACAACGATGTGGTGAGGCGGCGTCAATCGTCGCAGGTCTCCCAGTAGATTGGGGATTTCATCCGCGCTGTTGAAGGTAACGATCAGGCTATTGAAGTTTGAGTGCTTTATCATGGCACGCTCCAAGAACGATCAGATAACCAGACACAACATTATGTTGACTTCTCTACAAAGATAATGCTAGAATGATGGTCGTAGGAAATCCCAAGATTAAGCCGACTGCGATTAAGACCAGCGCCTTCACCCATTTAGTTTCCCAAAATCCCATC
>CAYONK010000262.1:0-6728 GCA_964405285.1 uncultured Ardenticatenaceae bacterium | reverse complement strand
CGACGGCAACGGCCGTTGTCATCGCCAACCCAGAGCAAACCTTTTTGCCCACCGTTCGCCGTTAGCAAAAGGTAGGGCAACGTGTAAGTTTCCTGAAAAACGCAAAGGCGCAGAGTGCCCAGAGAAAAACCCTCTGCGCCTCTGCGCCACCTTTTTCAGCCGTCCAACGGCAATCTGTTACGAAATCGTCAAATCAATACCCGGTTCCGGGTCGGCCGCAGTCAGGCGCAGGCGGATGAAGAGGACCGGCGCAACATAAGCGATCCACAGCCCGACCAGGAAATAGCGGAAGATACGCAGCGGTATAGCCAACCACAACGGATCACGCGGGAAAATAGCTCCCAGGCCAAACCAGATAGCTACCGTGATCGCCATGCCCAGAAGATAACGAAGGGCGCGCTGCCAGATGGCGCCATCGCTGCGAAAACGGACCCGGCTGCTCTCCAGGGGAAAGCCTAAACCAACGCCGAGCAACACGCCAACGGCCGTTCCCAACCCATTGATCGCTTCCAACTCAGCTTCCGGTATGTGGCTGGCCCAGGCCACACTCAAATCAGGTTCGCCAATCACCAGGCGCACCAGGCCAAACAAAATTGCATACACCACCGGAACCGCCAGAGCCACCATCAGCTTAAAGCCCAAAATGCGCCGATTGAACCCTTTCGCCGCATACTGCTGCCAGAGCAAAAAGCCTAACAGCAAGAAGGCGCTGCCCAGAAAACCGACCACCGCATCATGGATAAAATGAGACCCCAGGTAAACCCGGCTGACGGCCATCAGCACAATCATGATGCCCGCCAGCAACCAGGCCCACCACCGGCGCACCCAGCCCGCAACAAACAGGTAAGTGACCGTAGCCAATTGCACGTGGCCGCTAGGGACACCATAACTCGTCTCATCCCACAATTCCAGGCTCGGATCCAGCCAATAGGGGCGCGGTCCACGAAACGCCTGTTTTAGAAAGGTGTTCAACGCGGTCGCCAGCAAAAAGAGATACGCAAACAACTTGCCTACCGGTTTATTAATGCACCAATAAACCAGCGGAAACAATGCCAGATAAAATTCTTCTAAACCGAGAGTGCTGATAAACTGAAAAAAGCCTTCAAGCTGCGGGTAGGTTTCTTGCAGCCAGCGCGTAGCGTTCAAGCCCAACTCTAAGAGCGGATCCATCTATAGCCTCCTTCACAATGCACAGTCCAAACTATTGTAACTCTCTTCCCACGCTAGATTGTAGCTGTGCCCGCTACAGAACGTCAAACAGAAAACGCAGCAAACCCCACGCTCGGCGGGCGTTGCCTGAGAAATTGCCCAATAACCTTGCCATCCAGAGGTACTTCTGTTGCTTCCAGGCTTAGGGGGTTTATAATCTGTGCCATGAACTCGACTGGAGGGTAAACATGTCCGCAAGAATTTTAGTGATTGAAGATGAAGACCGCATTCGTCAATTTTTACAACGAGGCTTGAGCTTTGAAGGATACCGGGTAGATGCGGCCCAAGATGGCCAGACTGGCCTGGAATTAGCCCGCGAAAATCCGCCTGACCTGGTACTGCTAGACCTGATGCTGCCGGGCATGGATGGCCTGGAGGTTTGCCGCCGTATTCGCGCCGCCAGCGAAGTGCCCATCCTGATGTTAACGGCCAAAGAGACCATCGAGGATCGGGTGGTCGGGCTGGATGCCGGAGCCGACGATTACCTGGTCAAGCCGTTTGCGTTTGATGAACTGGTGGCGCGCGTGCGGGCGCTTTTGCGCCGGGCGCAGCCAACAAAACCCCAGGTCTATCGCTTCGCCGACCTGGAGCTAGACACAGGCACGCGCCAGGGCAAGCGAGGAGACCGCAGTTTTGATCTAACGGCGAAAGAGTATGAACTGCTTGAGCTATTTATGCGCCATCCTCGCCAGGTGTTAACGCGCGAAGTGATCTTCGACCGTGTCTGGAACTATGACTTTGGCGGCGAGAGCAACATTATTGAAGTATACGTGCGCTATCTACGCCAGAAAACGGAAGGCGACGACATGACTCGCCTGATCCATACTGTGCGCGGCATTGGCTACGTCTTGCGTGAAGAAGCGCAATAACCCTTGTCTATTCAAACCCGTCTTCTCCTGATTTATACGATCATCTTTTCCGGCGCCTTTGTGGTGTTCGCGGTAATTGTGTATTTCCTGCCTAGCAACCGAATCTTGGCGGAGACGGATAGAGATTTAGAACGGCTGGCGGCGCAGGTGATGGCGCCGGGCAATGCGGCGCTTGGCCGCGATGGCCGGGTTCGCGTTCCGATCCCGTCTGATCTGGCGACGTTTCAGACAGCTTCGACCTTTATGTTGGTGGTTGATTTGAATGGGCAGATTATGGCCCGTTCGACAAACCTGACCGAGTCGGAAGAGCTGTTGGACCCGAATAGCTTTGGCGAAACGGCCGTTTTCACCCTGGTGCAACACGACGACACCTCCCTGCGCGTCTACACCCGCCCCGTCCACGCCACCGACGATCCGGACAGCCCCATCCTCGGTTACTTACAAGTCGCCCGCCTGCTCAATACCTACGCCAGCTTCAACCGCCTGCTGGCCGTCGCTCTTCTGGTCGGCTTTGCCGCCGCCACCGCCTCCCTCTTCCTGGCCGTCTGGCTGACGCCCAGCCTCTTCCGGCCCTTAGACGACATCGCCACCGTCGCCAACCAAATCTCCCGCGCCGACGACCTCAGTCTGCGCGTCCCCCATACCGAGCGCATTGACGAAATCGGTATGTTGGCCCGCGCCCTAAACGAGACACTGGAACGGCTCGAACGGCTTTTCCAGACCCAGCAGCGGCTTCTGGCCGACGTATCGCATGAACTACGCACACCGCTCACCGCCATTCGTGGCAACGTGGACCTGATGCGGCGTATGGGCGAGAGCGACGTGGAGTCGCTGGGCATCATCCAGGAAGAGGTAGACCGCCTCACCCGGCTGGTAGGCGACCTGACATTGCTGGCTCGCGCTGACGCCGGGGGCTTGCCACTGGACATGAAACCGATTGAGTTGGACAACCTCCTGTTTGAAGTCTACCGGCAAGTCAGCTTGCTCGATAAACCGGTGGAAGTGATCGTCAAAGAGGTGGACCAGGTCTGCGTCAATGGCGACCCGGACCGTTTAAAGCAACTGTTGCTCAATCTGGTAGAGAATGGGATGAAGTACACGCCCAAAGGCGGCAAGGTGATGGTCAGCCTGTCGCAGGCAAATGGGTGGGCGCAGATCAGCGTAGCGGACACCGGCATCGGCATCCCGGCAGGGGATTTGCCTTACATTTTTGATCGCTTTTACCGGGTGGATAAGGCGCGAAATCGGGCGCAAGGCGGGACTGGCCTGGGGTTGTCTATTGCCAAGTGGGTGGCGCAGGCGCATGGCGGGGATATTCACGTAGAAAGCGAGGTGAATTGCGGCACGACGTTTACAGTGGTGCTGCCGGTATGGCAAAAGGAAACGGCCGTTTCCCACTACCATGATTCGGAAAACGGCCGTTCGCGCACCGGTCTGCGCCTCCTGGGGCGCAAATAAGCTTATCCCTGGCGTCTCAGCAGCAAGATGACGCCAAAGCCAATGATCAACAGCGGCCAGAACACCCCGCCCGCCCAGCCCAACTGGCTGAATAAGAAGTAAGCCCCCAGGAGAATCAGGATGACGCCCACCGTCATCGGCCGGCTCATGCGATTGGCATTAGCCGAGACCGTCGCCTTCAACTCCTTAATGTTGTCCCGCATCACCACCGCCTCCGACTCACCGGCTGTCGCGCCGCGCGGCATAATCACCCACAAGATAAAATAAATGGGAAACCCGATTCCGCTGGCGAAAAACAGTAAGACAAAAGCGAGCCGCACCAACACCGGATCAACGGCCAGGTAAGCGGCCAGGCCCCCGCACACACCGGCGATCATTTTATCGTCGTCACTTCGTACCAGATGTGATTCGTTCATTGACAATTCCTCCGAAGCATTCTGCGCATTTGTTTTGTAACGATACAGCCTCTCCGCAGCCCAGACAGGTTTTTAACGAGGCGTTTGACAAATTCGTAGTCTGGCGGAAACCTATCAGGTCAATATCGTTACGTTGTTTTAATGATTTGTAGTCAAGCGCTTTTGGTGGCTATACGGGCAGCAACGAGCAAAAGTTGCGCTCGGCTAAATGAGAGCCATCTGAATGCGCGCTGGAGTACAGGCTGACGCTCCGGGTTGTTTTTGTTATACTGATCTGTCGGTTACCGCAGGAAAAAGCGGTAACCAGAGAGAATCGGTGACAGATGATGACATCTCTAACAATTTCTGCGGCGTGGAAGGAACGAATTGCCCGGCTGGTACAACGGCCGTTATTCCATCGGCTCATGATCGGCGGCATCCTTCTCATCGTGCCTAAACGACGCCTGGGCGTGAACCTGGTCCCGCTAAATGCGGACGGCCAGGTTTTACTGCTGCGCCACGTATTTCATCCGCACATCCCCTGGGGGCTGCCGGGTGGCTGGCTGGGGCGTGGCGAATCGCCAGCCAGCGGCGCTCTGCGCGAATTCCAAGAGGAGACCGGGTTAACGGCCGTTCTCGGCCCCGTCATCCACGTCGAACATGGCGTTCAGCCCGATCACGTCGGCATCGCCTACCTGGGTTACGTCCAGCCCGGCCCTGTCGCCCTGAGCAGCGAGATTCTCGCGGCCAAATGGTTTACGGTAGACCGCCTGCCCCGCCTGCTCCCCTTCGCCAAAGAGGCAGTCGAAACGGCCGTTGCCTACCACAATCGCCGCCCCACCCCCTCCATCGCCTTAACCAGCCCACAAACCCACCCGGCGGAGGACCACACCTTATGAACAAAACCAGTTCTCCCGGATTAGGTCAATGGCTCACCGTCACCTTGTTGGTAGCGGCCACCCTATTCCTTCTGATCAAGCTCTACCAATATAGCGGCGTGCGCGATTTTTACCCCACCGGCCTCACCGTAGCCGGGGTAGACGTCGGCGGCCTCACCCGGCAAGAAGCCAGCGAAGTATTGAACAATCGCTACATAGACGCCCCCATCCTCATCTACCACAACGCCAACTCCTTTGAGATTGGCCCCACCCGCGCCGAATTCACCCTGGACATGGAAGCGATGCTCAGCCAGGCGGATTATCAGCGCTATCAGCAAGATTTCTGGGCCGGTTTTTGGGGCTTCATCTGGGGCCGCCCGGTTGAAGTGGAGCCTGTGCCGCTCTACGCCACCCATAATCGGGAAAAATTACGGGAGATCATGCGCGACATTTCTAGCCTGTCGGACCGCCCGGCGCAGCCGCCACAGCCAGTGCCCACCAGCCTTAGCTTTCAATATGGCGAATCGGGCACGCGCACCAATATCGAAGCGAGTTTTGCCGACGTAGAGGCCGCCCTTTACCGGCCATCCGGCCGTGAAGCGCACCTGATTGTCGAGCCGCTCTCCCCGGAACGGCCAAGCATCGGTCTGCTCACCCGACTTTTGGTGAACTACACGCAAGAATTCGAGCAGGCGACCGGCGGCACGGTCTCCATTTTTATCTACGATTTGACCAGCGGCGAAGAGGTTGCCGTCAATGCCGACGTCCCAATGTCTGGCAGCGACGTGCTGCGCATTCCGGTGGCCCTGGAAGCGTACCGCATTCTGGATAACGTCCCGACCCTGACGCAGCGCGAGTTGATCATGAACACGTTGGGCATTGAACCAGACCCGGCCAGCACCAACCAACTACTCAGCGTTATTGCCGGGGTAGATGACCCCTATCTCGGCGCTTCGATGGTGACGCAGACGATGCAGCGAATGGGGTTGCGAAATTCTTACCTGCTGGTTCCCTTTGGCGCTGATCCGCGGCCGGGCCAACGGCCGTTATCCACCCCCGCTAATTCCGTCGAAGGGCTGCGCACCAACCCGGACGGCTACCGGCAGATGACCGCCGAAGACCTGGGGATGCTGTTGGCCAATATCTATTACTGCGCCCAGGGCACTGGCGGGGTAATCTCAGCCATTTTCGGGGGCGCCATCACCCAGGAAGAGTGCCAGCAAATGCTGGAATACATGTCGGAAAACCAGATTGACAGCTTACTGGAAAAAGGCATCCCCCCCACCGTGCCCATCGCCCACCGGCACGGCTGGATTAATGACACACACGGCGACGCCGGTATCGTCTTCTCGCCCGGCGGCGATTACGTGATCGTGGAAATTCTGCACAAACCGGGCTGGTTGGAGTGGGAACTCAGTTCGCCGCTGATGGCCGACATCTCCCGCGCTGCCTACAATTTCTTCAACTTCGACAACCCCTACCTGAGCGATTCGCGGGTAAATTAACTGCCACCCGTTCAGGTCTCAGGGTTTATCAGATTCTGGCGATGCTTAAAGCTTTACAGCGCTTTCTACTTTTATTGCTCTTGATGTTGGGTGGGTTGTTTCTGCTCTATCAGGGCTTTTTATATCTGATGGCGCGCCACAATATGCCACCGGGCATGATGATCGCCGGGGTGGATGTGGGCGGGTTGTCGGTTGAGGAAACGGCCGTTGCCCTGCAAGAGCGCTACTACACCCCGCTGCGCCTCGTATACCGAGAGGAAACAGTCGAACTAGACCCCCACATGGTCGGCTTCAGCCTGGACCTGGAGGCGATGCTGGCCGAAGCCCAAAGCTACGTCGAGGACCAAGACCCCTGGCAGGGGTATCTGCGCTTCTTGCTTGGCCGGACCATCATGGACCCCATCACCATCGAGT
>CAYONK010000261.1:0-6790 GCA_964405285.1 uncultured Ardenticatenaceae bacterium | reverse complement strand
TGCTCAGCACAGGCTCTCAGCATGACACCTCTCTTGTTAAATTGAGAATTGCTGTAAGAACAAAACCGCGCTTGACAAAACATGGACGGGGGGCTATTATCCCCGCCGTGTTCAAGGTTGCCCTTACTGGGCGGCCGCTCACAAAATTTATTAACAGCGCTTTTCGGAGGTTGTTTGGCGAAATTGGCAACCACAGCGACGACGGCGTCAACCATGAGTCGGCCCGCATCAAGTTGGAAGTCAGTGAACGCCGCAAAAAAGAGAATGGACGATTATTGTAGTCAGCAGCGTGTAGCTGCCGCATCCGCTCACAACAACATCTGATCTGGCGCTGTCGCGCCTGACTTTGCCCCCCGCGCCCTGATCAGATTTTGTCTGGTCGGGGCTTTTTTATTCCCCCCAACCCTACAATTGAGCGTTTTGCAGTTACGCGCCTCATAAATAGACGCGCCTAGACGCGCCTTTGCAAAAAGGTTTGCCCTTACGCGGCATTCCCTTCTGTCTTCGCCTGACGGCCGACGCCATCGTTACGGCCGCTCTCTTCGGTTGCCTGCCGCTCAGACCAAGACAGAAGCGAATCCCCCGACGCGGCCGTCTGGCAAAGATCAAAAACCCTACCCGAAGGAGGTGATGCTGTATGGATCAAAATAACAGTGATCAACCTGACCATAGGCGTTTGATATGCAAATTAAAAGGAGTGAAATATCATGCAAAATGTAATCTTTGATCTGCGCAAACTGCTCGCCGCCGGGGACGCAAACGCCCTTCGGGATTTCTGCGAATCCGGACGCCCTTCCGTTGTCGCCGAAGCGCTGTCCGACCTGTCCAGCCAGGAGGCGTGGATGGCCCTGCGGGAGGCCGACGCGCCCACTCGCGCCGAGATATTCGGCTATCTGGATGAAGATTTGCAGGTGGAAATTGTCGGTGGCCTCGGCCGGAAGGAGATTGCCGACCTGCTGGCCGATATGCCTCCCGATGATCGGGTTGACTTGTTCAAGCAGCTCCCGGAAGAGCTGCGCGAATCTGTCCTGCCGGCGCTGGCCCAGGCCGAACGGGAAGATATTCGTCGCCTGTCGGCATATATTGAAGGCACGGCCGGCGCGCAGATGACTTCTAGCTACGCCGCATTGTCGCCCGAACTGACAGCCGCCCAGGCTATTGAGCGGCTGCGGGAAGTAGCGCTGGACAAAGAAACAATCTACTACGCCTATGTGGTGGATGAAGCGCGTAAACTCATTGGCGTTGTCTCGCTGAGAGACCTGATCGTGGCCCGGCGGAGCGCGTGTGTGGCTGACCTCATGAATACCGACGTCATCTTCGCCCGCGTGACTGACGACCAGGAAGAGGTCGCCCAAAAAATGCAGGCGTACGACCTGTTCGCTCTGCCGGTTCTTGACCTTAATGACATTATGGTCGGCATCGTCACCTTTGACGATATGCAGGATGTTATGACGCAGGAAGCGACCGAGGATTTTTACGGCTTTGGCGCTATCTCTCACAAGGAGCCGCCGGGACTCGCTAATATGGATATGCGGGACGCGAGCCTCCTCCTGCTGATTCGCAAGCGCGCGCCCTGGCTACTCATCCTGGTGTTCATGAACATCTTTTCTGGCGCGGGAATCGCTTACTTTGAGGAGACCATCGAGGCGGTGGTGGCACTTGTCTTTTTCCTCCCGCTCCTCATTGACAGCGGCGGAAATGCCGGAAGTCAGGCGGCGACGCTGATGGTGCGCGCCCTGGCTACCGGCAGGGCCAAAATGTCCGACTGGTTTGCCTTGCTGGGCAAAGAGGTTTTCGTCGCCGCAGCCCTGGGAGTGGGCATGGGCCTGGCGGTGTCGCTGATCGGTTTCTTCAGAGCTGGTCCCGAGGTGGCCCTGGTGGTGGCTCTGACAATGGTCTGCACGGTTTTGTTCGGCAGCCTGGTTGGGATGTCTCTGCCGTTTGTGCTGTCCAAGTTCGGTTTGGATCCTGCCACGGCGAGCGCGCCGGTGATCACATCCATTGCCGATATTGGCGGCGTACTCATCTACTTCACCATTGCCACCTATCTGCTGCGCGACATGATTGCCGCGGCTGGGGGGTAACGAAAGCTGCGCGGCGGCCAGCCAGTCTGGCCGCCGCCGCCTGCCCATATAGTCCACCGAGGCGGCGGCTACCCACACCCAACAAGGCATACACCTGCATTTCATGGAGTGGCAAGTTAGAAGTCTTGACAGCCACACTCTCCTTGCTAAAATTGATATATTGTATCAATAACTTTCTCATCAACGTTAGCAAACACCTTCTTGCGTTTATCGAGACAGAAAGCGACCTGAACGACCTGGCGGAGATTCTCAAGGCTCTCGGTGCGCGAAGCATGGGCATTAACCACCACCAGGCGGTAT
This sequence comes from uncultured Ardenticatenaceae bacterium, assembly GCA_964405285.1. Taxonomy (GTDB): domain Bacteria; phylum Chloroflexota; class Anaerolineae; order Promineifilales; family Promineifilaceae; genus Leptovillus. The sequence goes on along the minus strand of CAYONK010000261.1, from coordinate 4,406 downwards.
TATTTTGCCATCATTGATGATACAAAATATCAATAAGGAATTCTATGAACCGCAACGGACAAACAGTTCACGATACCCGCCTGCCCGTCACCGTCTTATCCGGCTTTCTCGGCGCGGGCAAGACCACCCTGCTCAACCACGTCCTCCACAACCGGGAGGGGCGGCGCGTGGCCGTCATCGTCAACGACATGAGCGAGGTGAACATAGACGCGCAACTGGTGGGCAATGGCGACGCCCAACTGAGCCGCACTGAGGAGCGGCTGGTGGAGATGAGCAACGGCTGCATCTGCTGCACCTTGCGCGAAGATTTGCTGCTGGAAATCGGTAAGCTGGCCGCCGAAGGGCGCTTCGATTACCTGCTGATCGAGGCCACCGGCATCGCCGAACCGCTGGCGATTGCTGCGACCTTTGACTTTCCGGTGGAGGAAAACGGCCGTTCCCTGGCCGACATCGCCCGCCTGGACACCATGCTCACCGTGGTGGACGCCGCCACCTGGCTGGCTGAGTACAACAACCAGCAAACTCTCCTGGAGCATGGTCTGGCCGTCACCGACGATGACGGCCGTTCTCTGGCCGATTTGTTGGTGGAGCAGGTCGAGTTCGCCAATGTCATCCTGATCAACAAAACCGACCTGGTGACGGCCGACGACCTGGCGCGGCTGAAGAGCTACCTGCACCGTTTCAACCCGGACGCGGTGGTGCTGGAAAGCAGCTACGGCCGCATCCCCCTGGATCGCGTGCTGCACACCGGCCTATTTGACCATGACATCGCTGCCAGCCTGCCGCAATGGGCCGAAGAGTTGCAAGGCCATCACATCCCGGAGACCGACGAGTATGGCATCAGCAGTTTTGTCTATCGGGCAAGACGGCCGTTTCACCCCCAACGCCTGCTCACCTTCATCGAAGGAGGCGGATTCAAGAAACTGCTCCGTTCTAAAGGCTTCCTCTGGCTGGCCAGCGACAACGACATGGCCTACTACTGGTCGCAGGTGGCGCGGCATGGCTACTTCCAACTGGCCGGCCGCTGGTGGGCCGCCGAACCCCGCGAAAACTGGCCCGACGACGCCGAAATCCAGTTGGAAATCAACGACGCCTGGGACGAACCCCATGGCGACCGCCGCCAGGAGATCGCCTGCATCGGCCAGAAGCTCAAGAAAAAGGCGCTAACCGCCCGTCTGGACGCCTGCTTGCTTAGCGACGCGGAGTTCAGCCAGTGGCGGGACGGCCTATTGACCCTGGAAAACCCATTTATCACCCCCCATGATGGAGAAGATGCTGATGAATACGATTAGAAAAAGCAACCGCCCCGCGCGTCCGCAAAATATGCGCCACGTGGAATTGGATTACAAACGGCCGGAGACACTGCGCCCCTATCTCACCGACTTTGGCCGCATCCGCCCCCGTCGCCAGACGCGCCTCAGCGCCGCCAAACAGCGGGAACTGGTGCGCGAAGTAAAACGCGCCCGCCACCTGGCGCTGCTCCCTTTTGTCGCTAAATGATGCGCCCAATGCCTGACGTTGGTTGGGCTGGCTAACCAACCAACCAACCCATCACCAGGAGAAACAACATGGCAAAATGTAAATTGAGTGGCCGCAAACCGATGAGCGGCAACAGAGTGTCGTTTTCACAAAAGAAGACGAAGCGCGTTTTTAAACCGAACGTGCAAAGCAAAAAAATCTACGTCGCCGAATTGGGGCGCAGCGTGCGCATCCAGATGTCGGCTCGCGCCATGCGCACCGTAGATAAAATCGGCCTGCTGCCCTATTTGCAGCGGCAGGGCCTGACCCTCAAAGACGTTTTATAAGAGCTAGAGCGAGAGGAAGAAGTCTACTCTAGCTCTCGCTCTAGCTCTAGCTACCTAAGGAGAGAACAATGGCTAAGAAAAAAGGGCCACGCCAACTGATCAAGCTGCGCAGCACGGAAAGCAGCTACATTTATTACAGCCAGAAGAATCGGCGCAACACGGCCGCTCGTCTGGAACTACGCAAATATGACCCGATTCTACGGCGCCATGTCGTGTTTCGGGAGAGCCGGTAGACCGCTGCCCACTGCGGATTAGCCCATTGCCGACACGCCCTCAGGCGTACAGCCCAGCGAATCAGGCAACAATCAGGCCGCCGGAATGACCAGCGGCCTTTTAATTTGCCACTTTTCTGCGGTAGCGGCAACGGCCGTTGCCAGCCAGACACCTCTGCAAAACGTCACCTCACCCATCTCCCCCACATGACCACCTGGTTGGATTGACATTTCCTATGATGATGCTGTCTGGTATCACCCTGCCTCTAGAGATGATGCCGGAAACCGTGCGCAAGGTGGCCGGTTTTATCCCGCTGACTCACGTCACCACTTTGCTACGAGGCTTATGGTTTGGCAACCCTGTCAGCCAGCATATGACGGAAATCGTGGCACTGGCCGTTATCCTGGTGGTGGGAATGGTTGTTGCGGCGCGGACTTTTCGGTGGGAGTAACGACCTTTCGGTCTCTGCGCCTGTCACGGCCGGTAACATACTCCTGCGTCGGCTATATGCTGCTGCTGATACCTGATACGAGGTTCAGACAGATCTGACAGGCCATCACGCCAGACGGCGATTTTGGTCAGCCATCACTCTACCTCATCCGGCTTCGTCATAAACAGACTCACCAGCAGCATCACGCCAACAGCGCCCAAGATCAAGGCCGAATAGATTCGGGCATCGCCCGGACCGGCGTTGGGAAACCATGCCTCAAAGTAGATAGTCGCCAGCGCATCCAGACAAAGCGCTGGCGCGGTCAGGGCAACCGCGGCATTTGTGCGCCAGGCGGGAGGTGTCTTGAAGAAGCGAAATGTGGCGATAGTTGCGCCAGTGAAAACGGCCGTGCCAACCGCCAACCAGACCCAGAACAACGTGAGATCGTCTCCGGGGGCAAAGGAGCCAGGCCAGAACGTTCTGAAAATGAGGAGAAAAACGACCCAGCCAATGACCGCGATAACCAACATGGGGATGATTTGCCGCTTGAACTGTTGTTTGACCTGCTGTTTAGGTGATTTCATAGGACTCCTTCCAAATACATCGAATTATTTGTGTAGCACCTGCTACATAAATAGTGTACCCAAAAATGTAGCATGTGCAACACTTTGCTATCCAGGTTAAACTTTTGCCATGAACAAAGTACAAATCAAGAAAGAACGAATTATTCAGGCAGTTACACAGCACCTGATTGCGCATGGATTGGCCGATGTCGGGTTGCGCACCCTGGCAGCGGTGGCGGGGACAAGCGACCGAATGCTCATCTACTATTTTGAGACAAAAGATGCTTTGCTTGGTCAGGCGCTAGAGGCGATTGCCGCCGATCTGGCCGGGCAACTGAACCTTGTGCTGGGTGAACACCAGCGGCACGAAGGGCAACTATTGGCTGAGTTGCTGGCGCTCGGCAATTCGCCGCAGTTTGAGGCGATTCTCCGCTTGTGGTTTGAGATTGTGGGGGTTGCGGTACGCGGGCAGGAGCCGTATGCGGCTACTGCGATAGTGATTGCCAACAACTGGATAGAGTGGATTGAGGGCAGACTGGAGACGCCGCAGCGGGGCCGGGCCAGAGCGGTTTTTGCCGAGCTAGAGGGCAATTTGATGCTCAAGCTCATCGGCGTGGCTAGTTCCTGACAATTGGACGGGAGGGGAGGACTACTAAGCCTATCGAGAGTCCCAAAGGATTTTAGGCTCTTCGGGATTTCGTGGGGTCTTGTCATCCTGAACGAAGCGAAGAATCCCGACACCTCTGGGATGTTTCACTTGGTTCAGCATGACCCGCTTAAACCCACATGAGATCCGAAAGACCCGGATAGTCCACTCGGCTCTAGTGAAAGACAGCGCGCCCTGGTTGCCCACGGGTCAGTCATATCGAAACCATATGGAGCGCGGCAGCTTGCTCTCTCAGTTCAGACAGGGCTGCCCGCGCTCCATTGCGATCTATTAACGCCATACAAAAACCACCTGGCGAGATTAACGTATCACCAACGGCAGGTACAGCGTGTAGCCAACCTCACCCGCCGGGCCAATCTGCACCCCCGTCACGGCCGCATTATCTGTGCCATCCATCTCCGGCGCGGCGCTGGTCACAACGGCCGTTACCACCCCCATTCCCTCAGCCACACCCAAGAAGGTCAACGTGACAACGGCCGTTTCCCCCGCCGCCACCGTCCCCAACGCGCAGATCAGCGTCGCCCCGTCCGGCTCTAGCTGGCAGGTCGCCCCGCTGGCGCTGGCGAAGGCGACCACCTCTGGCAAATTGAGCCGCAGTTGGGTTTGCGTCGCCGCGTGGGGGCCGTCGTTGCCGATGACGGCCGTATAGCTCACACTCTCGCCCACCAACCCGGCCAACGTCTGGCTGGCCTCCAGCAGAACCAGGTTGGCCCCGCCCGGCAGAACGC
>CAYONK010000260.1:0-6803 GCA_964405285.1 uncultured Ardenticatenaceae bacterium | reverse complement strand
GCAGGCGGGCGGCGTCGTAGGCGTGGGCCAGCCGCCCGGCGGCGTTGAGGCGCGGGCCGAGGCCGAAGGCGATAGATTCGGCGGTAAGTTGGCCGGGCTTGAGGCGGGCCACCTGGGCCAGGGCGGCGATGCCGGGGCGTCGCGCCTCGTTGAGAACCGTCAGGCCGAGGGTGACAAGCTGCCGATTTTCCGCCAGCAGCGGGGCGAGATCGGCCACGGTGCCGAGGGCGACGAGGTCGAGCAGGTCTGTTTCGTCGAATTGGGCGCGTAGGGGCATGGCCTGGCGCAGCGCCTGGGCCAGCTTGTAGGCGATGCCCACTCCGGCGAGCATGGTGTCGGGGTAGGTGGAGTCGGGGCGTTTGGGGTTGATAACGGCCGTTGCCGGCGGCAGCTCTGGCCCCAAACTGTGGTGGTCGGTGACGATCATATCCAGGCCAATGGCGTTGGCGTGGACCACTTCAGCCACGGAACGAATGCCGCAATCTACGGTGATGACGAGATCGGCGGCAAATTCTTCCTTGAGTTTCGTCAGAGCGTCGCAGTTGAGGCCATACCCCTCGTCTACGCGGTCGGGGATGTAGGGGCGGACCTGTTGATGGGCCAGGCCAAAGCCGCGCAGCGCCTGAGTCAGCAGGACGGTGGAGGTCACGCCGTCGGCGTCGAAATCGCCATAGACGACGATGGTTTCGTCGCGCTCGATGGCCTGTTGCAGGCGGGCGACGGCTTTGTCCATGTCGGTCAGGCGGAAGGGGTCGGCGCTTTCCAGGTAGCGGTGGTCGAGGAAGGCTTGCACGTGGGCCGGGTCTATGATGCCCCGGTTGTAAAGTACCTGGAGGAGAACGGGGTGGACGTGGCTAAATTGTTGGCGGGTGGCGGCCGGCGCGGCCGGGGCGACCTGCCATTTGGTAGGGCGGATGCTGTCTGGTCTCATGGGGGGAATGGTAGCACGGATGGGGGTGGGTTGCTAGTACCCGTAATTGGTAAGGGGAGCAGCAGCTTGCAACAGGTCGGCCAGTTGCCGGGTGGGAAGAGGGGGCATAGCCGGAAGCGGAAAATCGGAGGTGGTTGGTGGGACCAACGGCCGTTAACGCAAATTTAATACAAAACAGGTAGACTGCCCACTTGTGTCTGTTTCCCGCCGGGAAACGGTTTGCATAACCTTGCATTGAGGTGATTTGATGACTCAAAAAACAGCTGCCGCGCCGGGATGGCGCGTTTTTCTCGACCGCGTTCTCTACCATACGCGGCAAACTTTTCATCCGGTTCAACCGGCCACGCCGCCCGGCATGGGCGCAATCTACCAGGATGGCGTGACGACTTTTCGCGTCTGGGCGCCCCACGCCGCCCACGTTTTCGTGGCCGGGTCGTTTAACGAGTGGTCCCCCTGGCGGACGCCGTTGGCCAGCGAAGGGAATGGGTTGTGGTCGGCGGCGGTGGGGAAAACGGCCGTTCTCGACCGCTATAAATTCCTCATCCACCCGCAAACCGAGATGGGCGAGGGGCCATTGCTGCGCACCGACCCCCGCACCCGCGCCGTTGTTGGCCCCTACCTGGATGGCCTCATCCTGCCGCCGCCGGAACTATCGGCCGAAACCTTCCACCTGCCACCCCATCAGGAATTGGTCATCTACGAGCTGCACGTTGGCACGTTTAGCCGGAATGGGGAAACGGCCGTTGGTCAGTTCCGGGGCGTCCGCGAAAAGCTGCCCTATCTGGCTGAATTGGGCGTCAACGCCCTCAAAATCATGCCCGTCGCCCAATTCGCCGGGGATTTCTCCTGGGGTTACAACCCCGCCTTCCCCTTCGCCATTGCCAACGCCTACGGCGGGCGCGAGGCGCTGCGCGAGCTGATCGCCGCCGCCCACGCCCAGGGCATCGGTGTGATTATGGATGTGGTCTACAACCATTTTGGTCCGCAAGACCTGAGCCTGTGGCAGTTCGATGGCTGGCGCGAAAACGACAAAGGCGGCATCTACTTCTACAACGATTGGCGCAGCAAGACGCCCTGGGGCGATACCCGGCCCGATTACGGTCGCCCCGAAGTGTGCCAGTTCATCCGCGACAATGTGATGATGTGGTTCGAGGAGTTCGGCGTGGATGGGCTGCGCTGGGACGCCACCAACTTCATCCGCCAGACGGGCGGCCACGATGGCGACCCCGGCGCGGCCATCCCCGAAGGTTGGGCGCTGATGCAGGCGATCAACGCCGAAGTGCGGGCGAAATTCCCCGGCAAGCTGCTCATCGCCGAGGATTTGCAAAACAACGCGGCCGTCACCCGACCGACCGGCCAGGACGGATTGGGGTTCGACGCGCAGTGGGATGGGCAGTTTGTCCACCCCATCCGCCAGGCGATTATCACGCCGTTGGACGAGGGGCGGTCCATAACGGCCGTTGCCGCCGCCATCACCGCCACCTACGACGGGAACCCCTGGTCGCGCATCCTCTACACCGAATCGCACGACGAGGTGGCCAACGGAAAAGCGCGCGTGCCGGAGGAGATCAGCAATGGGGCGGCCGACAGCTATTACGCCAAAAAGCGTTCTACTCTGGGCGCGGCGCTGCTCTTCACTACGCCCGGCATTCCGATGATTTTCCAGGGGCAGGAATTCCTCGAAGGTGGCTGGTTTGATGATCAGGTTCCTTTAGATTGGGCGAAGGCGACGAAAAACGCCGGAATTCTGCGCCTTTACCGCGATCTGATCCGCTTGCGGCGCAATTTGGCTGGGCAGACACGCGGGCTGGCCGGGCCGCGTGTCAACGTCTTTCATAGGGGCGAAGCGGCGAAGATTATCGCCTACCATCGCTGGGAGAATGGCGGTCCGGGCGATGATGTGATTGTGGTGGCGAATTTCAGCCATCGGCTGGTGGATGGGGTGACGGTGGGGCTGCCGCGCAACGGCCGTTGGCGGGTTCGGTTCAACAGCGACGATGCCGCCTACGACGAAACCTTCGGCGGCCACGACTGCCCCGACGTAATCGCCGCCCCTGCCCGCGACGCCGCGCACGCCGTAGACGGTATGCCCTGCCTGGGCAACGTCACCCTGGCCCCCTACTCCGTGTTGATTTTGTCGCAGGATGGGTGAGAGGGGGGGCAATTGTGAATGGTGAATGGTGAATTGTGAAGTGTGAATGGAGATTGGAGATTGGGTGGCTCGCTAATCTCCAATCTCCAATCTCTAATCTCCCTCCTCTCTTCCTTCCGCAAGATTCGGGTGGCGATGGGTCTGCCGGGTGGCGTATACTGAGCGCATGATAAATGAACCTTTCTCCCAACAAGCGGCCGATTACCAGCGGGTGGAGCAGGCCATCCGCTATCTGGAAGAAAACTTCCGGCGGCAGCCGGATCTGGCGGAGATCGCCGCCAGCGTTCACCTGAGCAAGCATCATTTTGAGCGGTTGTTTAAGCAGTGGGCGGGCGTGACGCCGATGCAGTTTCTGCAATACCTGACGCTGGAATACGCCAAAACCCGGTTAACGGAATCGCGCAGCCTGCTGGAGACGGCTTTTGATGCCGGGTTGTCCGGCCCCGGCCGTTTGCATGATCTGTTTGTCACCTTCACGGCCGTTACGCCGGGCGATTTTAAGCAGGGGGGCGCGGGGCTGCGCATTCAGTATGGCGTTCACTCGACGCCGTTTGGTCCGGCGCTGTTGGCGGCCACGCCGCGCGGCATTTGCGCTTTGCGTTTTGTGGGGGACGCGGGGGAAACGGCCGTTCTCGCCGAACTGCAACGCGAATGGCCCCTGGCCGATTGGGTAGCCGCTCCGGAGACAACCGGCCCGATCCTGGCGCGTATTTTTGGTGGGGGCGAGGGGGAACAACGGCCGTTTCACCTCCATCTCAAAGGGACCAACTTCCAGGTGCAGGTCTGGCAGGCACTGCTGGCGCTGCCGCCCGGCGCGCTCGTCAGCTATAGCGACGTGGCCCAACTCATCGGCCGACCAGATGCTGTGCGCGCCGTCGCCGGGGCCATCGCCCACAACCCCGTTGGCTACCTCATCCCCTGCCACCGGGTGATCAACCAGTCGGGCAAACTGCACCAATACCGCTGGGGAGCCGCCCGTAAAAAAGCGATGGTCGGCTGGGAGGCGGCCGGCCAGTTTGCAAAAGCAGCCCCGTCTGGTTAGAATGAACCTGCCACCTTGCTTTGGGTGGGTAAGGGTATTGTGACACCAAAACGCTGGCCCAAACAAAGACCACAATTACCGGATTACCGCTGGCTGACGCCGGGCATCGGCATTAAACGCTGGCTGATCCTGCTCGGCGTCGGTGCGCTCATCACCGGCATGGGCTTTGTTTACGCCATTCTGGTGCTAAACCGGCTTGGTTGGCTGCCAGAGTTGGCCTACGATCTGCTGACCCTGCAATTTGTCCCGGTCGTCTGGCGCATCATCATCCCCTTTGCCCTGGGCGGAGCGGTGATTTTCCTGGCTGTTTACCAGCTTGGTCATCGTCTGGTGGCTCCCTTTCGCCGGGAAGGGGAGGGGGTGGCCGAGTCGTTGTATCTGTACAGCCGCCAGGGGCGCGGGCCGCACATTGTCGCCATCGGCGGCGGGACGGGGATGCCGACCCTGCTGCGCGGCTTGCGAGAGTACACGCGGAATATAACGGCCGTTGTCACCGTCGCCGACGATGGAGGCAGCAGCGGACGTTTGCGTCAGGAATTGGGGCTGTTGCCGCCGGGCGATTTTCGCAACAACATCGCCGCTCTCTCGCGGGACGAGGCGTTGATGACTCAGGTGTTGCAATACCGGTTTGGCAGCCACTTAATAGAGACGCCAGAGGGGGAAAACGGCCGTGCCTTGCGCGGTCACGCTTTTGGCAATCTGCTTCTGGCCGCGCTCACCGGCATCACCGGCAGCTTCGATGAGGCGCTGTTGGCCGCCGAGCAAGTGCTGCGTCTGCGCGGGCGTGTGCTGCCCTCAACGTTGGCCAACGTCACCCTGGTCGCCGACGTCCTCCTGCCCGAAGGGGCGCTGCGCGTCAGCGGCGAATCCGCCATCTCCGACACCGGCGGCCAGATTCAACACATCTGGCTGGAACCGGCCCACGCTCGCGCCTATCCCCCCGTGCTAAAAGCGATCCTGCAAGCCGACCTGATCGTGATGGGGCCGGGCAGCCTCTACACCAGCATTTTGCCCAATCTGCTGCTGCCCGATCTGGCCGAAGCGCTGCAACAAAGCCGGGCGCGTAAGATTTACGTGTGTAATCTTGCCACACAGCCCGGAGAGACGGATAATTATACGGTAGCTGATCATGTCCGGGCGATTTTGCAGCACCTTCCCACCAACTTCCTCAACGTCATTGACGTCGTTTTAGCCAATGATAACCTGTCAGTGCCGCCGCAAACCGGTGGCGGGCGCACGGTTTATGTGACCCCTCTCGCCCCGGATGACGTATTGATGATCACGGCGGATCTGGTGGACGAAAAACGGCCGTGGCGCCACGATAGCGACAAGCTGGCCCGCGCCGTCATCAATCTGCTGCCCTGATACACGTCACACGTCATATGTTTCATATGACATTTTACCTGTCTTCCAGTTAGTGTAAGTGTTACAATTAGTAAGCGCTTACTCGCAATATAACGAAAGGAGAATTTTCGATGACACTTAAAATTGGTATTAACGGGTTTGGCCGTATCGGCCGTCTCTTTTTCCGCCGCACTTTTGAGGTTGAAGGCGTTGAAGTCGTTGGGATCAACGACCTGATTGACGTGGATTACATCGCCTACATGCTTAAATACGATTCCACGCACGGTAGATTCAACGGCGATGTGGCCGTGAAAGATGGCAACCTGGTTGTGAATGGCAAGACGATCCGCGTCACCGCCGAGCGCGATCCGGCGAACTTAAAGTGGGACGAAGTCGGTGCGGAATACGTGTTGGATGCGACTGGCATCTTTCTCACTGAGGAAAAGGCGCGGGCGCACATTGAAGCGGGCGCGAAGCGCGTCGTCCTTTCCGCCCCGTCGAAAGACGCTACTCCGATGTTTGTCATGGGCGTCAACCACGACACCTACGCCGGGCAAGAGATCGTCTCCAACGCCTCTTGCACCACCAACTGCCTGGCTCCCGTCGCCAAAGTGCTGCACGATAATTTCGGCATCAAAGATGGTCTGATGACCACCGTCCACGCCGTCACCGCTACGCAAAAGACGGTGGACGCCCCCTCGTCTAAAGATTGGCGCGGCGGCCGCGGCGCGGGCCAGAACATCATTCCCTCCTCCACCGGCGCGGCGAAAGCGGTCGGCAAGGTCATCCCCTCGCTGAATGGCAAGCTCACCGGCATGTCTTTCCGCGTGCCCACCCCCAACGTTTCGGTGGTGGACCTGACGGTGAATCTGGAAAAACCGGCCACCTACGAAGAGATCAAAGCGGCGATGAAAGCGGCTTCCGAAGGCCCGATGGCCGGTATCCTTGGCTACACCGAAGACGCTGTCGTTTCCACCGACTTCATCGGCGAACCGCGCACCTCTGTGTTCGACGCAGCGGCTGGCATTGCCTTGACCGACACCTTTGTGAAGGTGGTTGCCTGGTACGACAATGAGTGGGGTTACTCCTGCAAATGCTTGGACCTGATGCTGCATATGGCGAAGCATTCGTAAAATTGTCAATTGCTGATTGTCAATAGTCAATTGTGAATAGTGGAACGTCAGGCGTTCGCAGAGCGCCTGGCGTTTTACTTTTTTAAATGCTGCTCATAGAATAGATGAGCGCGGGCGCAGAACACGGAACACGGATTACGGAACACGGCAGCAATTCTCAATTTAACAAGCGAGATGTCATGCTGAGGTCCTCCGAAGCAT
>CAYONK010000259.1:0-6809 GCA_964405285.1 uncultured Ardenticatenaceae bacterium | reverse complement strand
CTCAGGTTGAGGATGAAGTCGTGGGCGCGGGCTGCCCTGGCGGCGGCGACGATTTCTTCAAAGGTGGCTCCAGAACGGCCGTAGGCGATATTCTCCGCCACCGACTGGCTGAACAAGAACGGGTCTTGCAGCACGATGCCGATGTGGTGGCGTAAATCTTGCAGCCGCAAGTCACGCACATCATGGCCGTCCACCAAAATGCGCCCCTCGGTCACATCATAAAAGCGGGGAATGAGATTGGTCACGGTGGATTTGCCGGAACCGGTTGGCCCGATCAAGGCCACCTTCTGCCCCGGCTCGGCGTAAAAAGTCACGTCGTCGAGGATTTTCACGCCGCTGCCATAGGTGAACCCAACGCCCTCAAAACGCACCTCGCCCCGCGCTTCCGGCAAGGCGACCGGGTTGTCGTGTTCGGTGATTTCGTTGGGCGTATCAATAATTTCAAAGACGCGGGTGGCGCTGGCTCCGGCCGTCGCCGCCAGATTCACCAAAAAGCCCAACCGCTGCACCGGCGCGGAGAGCATCAGCACATAAGAAATCATGGCGAAGAGTGCGCCAACGGTGATCTCCCCATCCAACACCATCGGTCCGCCAAACCAGAGCAGGATGAAGATGCTCAGGGCAACCAGGAAGGTGAAGAACGGCCAGTTGTTGGCCCAGGTCTGGATAAGGGTGTAGCGCCGCTCAAACCATTCGTCGTTGCCCTCGTCAAACTTCGCTAACTCATACGGCTCGCGGGCGAACGCCTTCACCACGCGGATGCCGGTCAGGCTCTCTTGCATGATGGTGGACAGCACGCCCATCTGCTCCTGGATGCTCTTGAACATCGGCCGGACCACCCCACCAAAGCGGATGGTGGCAAAGAAAAGGATGGGGAATGGGATCATCGCCAGCAGCGCGAGCGTTGGCGATTCCCAAAGCATCGCCAAAATCACCCCAGCCAGCAGTAGAACAGTCGAAAGCAAGTCCATCAGGCCAATGCCGACGAAGCTTTCCGTCTCGGAGACGTCGCTGGTGGCCCGGCTCATCAGGTCGCCGGTGTGGGTGCGGTCGTGGAAGGCGAAGGGCTGGAACTGCACGCTGTTGTAGAACTCGTTGCGCACGTCATAGGCGACGCGGTGGCTGAGCCATTCGCCATAATAGCGTTGGGCAAACCCGGCCACGCCGCGCACCAAAGCGATGAGCAAGATGAGGCCGCCCGCAACGAAAAGAGCGCGGGCCTGCCCATCGGCCAGCCCCAGGTCAATGGCGACCTTGATGAGCTGCGGGACCACCAGGTTGAGGATGGTGGCGAACAGGGCGGCCGCGTAGCCCAAAATGAGGGGCAGCGGGTAAGGGCGCAGGTAGCCGAGCAAGCGCCAATAGACATTTGGATGTTTGTTCATAGCGGTTTTTTCCTTGCCGTATGAGTGGTTGGTCTGCCCTGTGGCAGGGCGGCGTTAGACAATCATCTAATATAGATTCGGTAGTTTAACACGCTTTTGACAAGAAGGCACGGGCAAAAAGTCCTAAGCAGCAATTCTCAATTTGAGAAGAAAGATGTCATGCTGAGGTCCTCCGAAGCATCCCGTTCTCCTGGAAAATCCGAGGCCGTAGGGATGCTTCGCTTCGCTCAGCATGACACTTAAGCGTGAATAGCGTAGAAATTGGCCTGGTTACGCAAATGCCAAGCCCAAATTGAGAATTGCTGAGTCCTAAGAAGATGAGGAAAATTGGCGCAACGGCCGTTTCCCCTCTATACTCCCCACCCGTTGGCAAAACCAATCTAGCCAACTGCTAGGGCTGAGAGTGCGACTTGGCTCAATATAGTCAAGGAGACTTTCAGTGAATTTTGAACAATTTTCTCTTGATCCGCGCCTGAACGCCGGGATCAAGCAAGTGGGCTACACCACACCCACTCCTATCCAACAGCAAGCGATTAACCCAATTCTAAACGGCCGTGACGTTCTTGGCCTGGCCCAGACCGGCACGGGCAAGACGGCCGCCTTCATGCTGCCCATCTTGCAGCGGCTGACCAAAGGGCCGCTGCGCCAGGTGCGCGCCCTCATCGTCGCCCCGACGCGGGAGTTGGCGGAACAGATTCACCAAACGGCCGTTGATCTCGGCCGGCACACCAAAGCCAGAAGCGTCACCGTCTACGGCGGCGTGGGCAAAGGCAAGCAAGTCGAAGCGCTGCGGCGCGGCGCAGAAATCGTCGTCGCCTGCCCCGGCCGTCTGCTCGATCTGGCGGGCGAAGGCAGCATAGACCTCTCCAAAGTAGAAGTGCTGGTGCTGGACGAAGCCGACCGCATGTGCGACATGGGCTTCTTGCCCGACATCCGCCGCATCCTCAAACTGCTGCCGCAAAAGCGGCAAACCCTCTTCTTCTCCGCCACCATGCCCGACGACATCCGCCAACTGGCGGGCGACATCCTCCACAACCCCGTCACCGTTCAGGTGGACATCATCGCCCCGGCCAAGACCGTCTCCCACGCCCTCTATCCCGTGCCGGAAGGGTTGAAGAAAAAGCTGCTCTTCACGATGTTGCAGCAGACGGCCACCGGCCGGGTGCTGGTCTTCACCCGCACCAAGCGGCGCGCCCGCTTCCTGGCCCGCGACCTGGAACAGGAAGGGCATCGGGTGGACATGCTGCAAGGCAATATGTCGCAAAACCGGCGGCAGCAGGCGATTGATGGCTTTCGCGGCGGCAAATACGACATCCTGGTAGCGACCGACATCGCGGCGCGGGGGATTGACGTGGCGGAAATCTCGCACGTGATCAACTTCGACATGCCGGACACGGTGGACGCCTACACCCACCGCATCGGCCGCACCGGCCGCGCCCAGGAGACGGGCGAGGCGTTCACCTTCATGGTTCAGGGCGACGATCCGATGGTGCGCGACATCGAGAAGGTGTTGGGCAGCCGGATTGAGCGGCGGCAGTTGCACGGCTTTGATTACAATGGCTACGCGCCGGAGAAACCGGCCCCGGTGAATGGCAATGGCAATGGCAATGGCGCGAGTCGTCCGGCGAATGGTGGGCGGAATGGCAACGGCCGTTATCGGGGAAACGGCCGCCGGCAATAACCGCTTGACGCGACGCCCTCCGGGTGTTAAGCTATCCGCATGATACAGAAACGAGTTGGTTATTACGCCTATAGCTATTCAGGAACGTCGCGTCAGCGGAAGAGCCTGCTTGCCTGAGGGCAAACCAACAGCAATCTGAGCAGAGAATCCCAAGACGCGGCCTAAACCCCGCGTCTTTTTTGTGTTAAGGAACGAAGATTAAGCAACTTACGGAACTGAGATTAGAGATTAGAGATTGGCGATTGGAGATTAGTTCAATAGCCAATCTCCAATCGCCAATCTCCAACCCTTTGTCTCTTTGTCCCTTTGTATAAAAATTCCGGCTCTCTGATGTTTGGTGTGGTGATGTAGGGGCTGGCCTTGTGCCTGCCCCAGAGGGCGACCACAAGGGTACGCCCCTACCACATTAAATCTCAGAGAACCAAAATTCTTTCATCAGGAGAACAGTATGGCGACAAATGCGTTTGAGGAGTTAAAATGGCGCGGCTTGGTTTACGACCACACCGAAAGCGTCCCGGAAGTATTGGCGAAAGAAAAAGTCACCGTCTACAACGGCTTCGACCCGTCGGCCGATTCGCTGCACATCGGGAATCTGGTCCCATTGATGGTGATGGCTCGCTTGCAGCGCTTCGGCCATACGCCCATCCTCCTGGCGGGCGGCGGCACAGGGATGATTGGCGACCCCAGCGGCCGTTCCTCCGAGCGCAACCTGCTCAGCCTGGAGGAGCTAGAGGCCAATCTGGCGAAGGTGAAGCAGCAGTTAGCCAGCGTGCTGGACTTCGAGGTGAAAGGAAACACGGCCGTTATGGTCAACAACGCCGACTGGCTCAGCCAGGTCAGCCTGCTCGATTTCCTGCGCGACACGGGCAAGCATTTCACCGTCAACTACATGCTGGCCAAAGATTCCGTCAAATCGCGCATCCAGCGAGACGATGGCATCTCCTACACCGAATTCAGTTATATGCTGCTGCAAGCCTACGACTACCTCCACCTGCACGACACCTACGGCTGCTCGCTGCAATGCGGCGGCAGCGACCAGTGGGGCAACATCATCGCCGGTGTAGAGTTGATCCGGCGGGTGCGCGGGGTGAAGGTGAATGCGATGGTCTTCCCGCTGGTCACCCAGGCGGATGGCAGCAAATTTGGCAAAACGGCCGCCGGGACCAACGCCTGGCTGGACCCGAAGCGCACGTCGCCCTACCGCTTCTACCAGTTCTGGCTGAACAGCGACGACGCCGACGCGATCAACTACCTGCGCTACTTTACCTGGCTGACCGAGGAAGAGATTGCCGAATACCAGCACATTCTCTTTGAGCGGCCGGAGAAGCGGGAGGCGCAGCGACGATTGGCGCAGGAGGTGACGCGGATGATTCATGGGGAAACGGCCGTTTACAAAGCCGAACAAGCCGCCCAGGTCCTCTTCGGCGGCGACCTGGACGGGTTGGACGCGGCCGACATCCAGGACATCTTCGCCGACGTGCCTTCCAGTGAACTGCCCCGAAGCGCGTTAGATGGGGACGGCCTGCTGGTGGCGGACCTGCTGGCCCAATCCGGCCTGGCCCAATCGAAGGGCGACGCCCGGCGCACCATCCAGGGTGGCGGCGTCTACCTGAACAACCGGCGGGTGGAAGAGCAGAATCAGGCGGTAACGGCCGTTGACGCCATCGAAGGGCAATTCCTCATCCTCCGCAAAGGGCGCAAGGCGTACCATCTGGTGAAGCTGTTGGCCTAGCTGCTAGACCCGAAGGGTTTGGGAGACCCTTCGGGTCTGGACGTTACGCGCCTTTCTGTGGGGGTGAGGCTGTAGAGTGGGTGTAAGCGTTCAGCCATCCCAAAGACCTGACAGGTTTTGGCCTCATGCGCATCCAAATTGAACGAGAAAAAACCTATCAGGTCTGAACGTCTACCTTTTCCAAGTAACGTAAACGTGTTGAGAAACCGATAACTGTCACAAGAATAACATCGGCAAAACGGCCGTGCCAAACCTACTCCAGGGCAAAAACAAAGACCCCCTCGTGGCTGTACAGCAGCCGGGCGGCCGGATTGCGGACCAGGGCGGCCGGGTCGAAGAAGCCGCCCCGCGCCCCAACGTAAATATGGCTTACCCCTTCCCCGCGCAGCCAGGCGATGGCTTCCGGGTCGGACCAATCGCCTCTATCGGTAGCCGCCTGATTGAAGGTACGCACCCCCAGAAACAGCTCCCGGTTATAGATGTGATCAATCGGCGGAATGGTCGTTTCGCGGCCGGTGAGGGGCAGCAGCCAGGCCCCGCCATCACTGCCTGCCCAAGTCTCGCCCAGCCACTTCCAACTGCTGGCGGCCACCCGCGCCTCGGCCGGGAGATGCTCATTGACCCAGGCCAACCCGGCCGTGTCGGACGGATGGGCCAACACCGTACCGGCGTTTAACACCGTGATCTGCTGCCGCGCCCCAAAGGCGACGAGGATAAGCAGGGCCGCGCCGCTGGCGAACCAGCCGGGCGCTTGCAGCAGCCAATGGCGCGCCCCCAACCAGCGCCAGACGCGGTCGGCCATCAGCCCCAAAAAGAGGGCGAGTGGGATGAAGATGATGATGTAGAAGCTGTTGGTATTGACCAGGGAAGTTTCCGGCAGGCCGACCCGGTCGCCAGCCAGGAGGATGAAGACAACGGCCGTCCACCCCCACCACAACAGCGGCGCAACGGTCCAGGGGCGCAGGCGCAGCGCGGGCAAGAGCAGCAGCAGGAATAAGCCGCCCGCCAGGTAGAGAAACGGCCGTTCCCACCCCACCGTCAGATAAGCCACCGGGAAGGTGTTGTAATTAGCTATCGTCCTTTGCACGGATGTCACCGGCTCGGTCACGCGCAGCAGATTAACCAGATGGGGGCTGACGAGCAGCAGCCCCAGCGCACCGGCGACGGCCAGATAACGGCCGTTTCTCCCCCGCCCCGCCAGCCAGACCAACGGCACATAAGGCAGATAAAAGAGGAAGACGCGAAAATGGACCAGGAAGACCCCAGCGGCCAGTAGTCCCACCAACGGCCAGAGCCGCCGCTCCGCCCACCCGCCGCGCAGCAGGCGATAGGTCAGCCCCAACAAGACGGGGAGGAGGAGAACGGCCGTTAACTGCGTCAGTCGTCCCCAGGAGAGATAGTAGGCGGGGAAGAAGAAGGGCAGCGCCACCAGCAGAGCCGCCACCAGCCCAACCCGACGGCTGCGGCTGAACAGCCAGGCCGCCGCATACATCGCCAGTGGGACCAGGGCGTTGAGCAGTTGCCCCAGATAGAGCAGCAGCGGAGCCAGCGGCGTCCCGGTCAGAAAATGCAGGCTGGCGGAGAGGACGTGAAAGCCAAAATGGTAAGGGAACCGGTCAACCGGCAAGTAACTGCCATAGTCGGCCGGAATTCGCCCGCTCTCCACCATCACGGCCGTTATCAACCCATGACGGCTCGCGTCCACCCAGGGCAAAAAGGCCAGATCGCGCGCCGCCAGCAGCCGAACAGCCAGCCCCACGAGCAGCAGAAGCAGCAAAGCAAGGTGTTCCGGATGGAAATGCGGAAGGCGGAAGGCGGAAGGCGGAATGGCGCGGACTCGCCACCGGCCACTCGCCACCGGCCACCCGCGACCAACCACCAGCCACCAGCGACCAGCCACCAGCAACCAGCCACCAGCCACCAGCCACCCCAACAGTGGCCCGGACAAACGCAGACCAATCAGCGCCCCCCACTGCCAGAAGATGGCCCAGACGGAGACGCCTATGGCAAA
>CAYONK010000258.1:0-6810 GCA_964405285.1 uncultured Ardenticatenaceae bacterium | reverse complement strand
GCCGATCCATTTCAGCCAATCGGTCAGGACGCCGGCGAACAGCAAGAAGCCGATGACGCCAATAATGGAGCCAAAAACGACGCCTGGCTCGTTGTTTTCCGGCAGACCCATCAGCGAACGAAGCGACGCAAAGAAAGCGATACCGGCAAAGGTGAAGATGCCTTGCCCGATGAGACCACGCACGTAAGCAGACGTTAAGATGATCCCCAAAGTTCTCATACGTTATCCTCCAAAATGCAACGGCTCCGTGTCCGTCTACTCTCGCACGGTTTGCATGAAAGCGATTAAATCGGCGATGATGTCCAATTCCAGTCCTTCGCTGGCCAGGATTTCTGCTTCCCGGTCTGGGATGCGGGTTTCAAAATTCATCCCGGCCATCAGGCTGGGCGAGGTGTATCCGGCCACGATTTTGGCGTTGGGGTCCATGATGGATTCGCGCAGGTATTCATCGTCGGCAATGACGGTGGTCCCATCTGCCAGGAGGACTTCGTGACCATACACACCGACCCAGGTTGGTCCGGCCCGTACGCCTTCGTCCACGCTGATGGTGTGGCAACCCTGGCAGCCAAATTCGGTGTACCAGATTTCGCCGCGTTCGACCGGGGTCATTTCGGCGAAGGCGGGGCCGCTCATACGCTCATCGGCCCAGGCGGCGAATTCGTTTTGGTCCACGACGCGGGCGGGGGCGACCATGCCAGCGTGCTGCAAGCCGCAAATTTCGGCGCAGAGGACGCGGTATTCGCCCAGTTCGGTGGGGGTGATGCGCAGGTAGGTTTTGCGTCCGGGCAGCAAGTCTTGTTTGACGCGAAATTCGGGGACCCAAAAGGCGTGCAGCACGTCGCGCGATTCCATCTCTAACAGGATAGGTTGGTTGAGGGGCAAAATGAGTTCCGGGGTGGTGATACCGCCTTGTTCCGGGTATTCAAAAAGCCAGGCCCACTGCTGACCCCACACGCGAATGACCATCTCGTCTTCTTTGGGGCGGATGAGGTCGTTGAGCATAACCGACCCCCAAATACCGAAGCCGATGACGATGACGGTGGGGATGACGGTCCAGGCGATCTCTAGCCCGGTGTGGCCGTGGACGTATGGTCCCATTTCGTCGTCGCCTGGTTTGCGGCGGAAGACAACAACGGCGTAGAGCATGAAGACCATGATGAGGGCGAAGAGGAAGGAGATGAGCCAGAAGTGGGCCTGGAACATCGTGTCTATAGGACCGGCTTCGGCGCTGGCGGCTACGGGAAGGCGGTAGATTGGTTCCAGGATCAGGTATCGGAGGGCGATGGTAGCTACGACAATGAGAGCTGTTACCGCAATATAATGTTTTGCTTTACCCATTTTTACGCACCTTGCGAAAATTCGTGAGCAGACAGAGACAGTTGCTCTTTTGTCCGCGCAATCGAATGAATACTGTGCGACAGAAGCCGGGGCTTCTTGTCGGATGTAAGGCTAGAAACGGCGTAGATTTTATTGGAAAGTGGGCGTGAATGGGTGGGGCCGTTTTCCAACACCCACCACAATCCGACAACTACCCACCTGGCATGATGAAGAGCATGACGCCCAGGCCAATGCCAACAATTAATAGACCGGTTGTGAGGATAGCGATGAAATCCCAGGGGATTGAGGCGTTGTCTGTTTCCCGCACTGCATCCAGCCGACGCCGCCGGACGACGAGCGCCAGTATGGGCACGGTGACAAGCATGAAGAAGAGCAAGACGGAGATGCGAGAATCAAGGGTCAGACCAAGAAGGGTGATTTCCCCAGACGACACAACGAGGGAATATATGAGGGTGGCCACAGTGCCAATGAAGAAGAGAACCATCCAGGATAGGCTGAGCGGATCAAGTTGGTATACGTAACCTTCGGGCTGATTGGGTTTGGGAGATTGCGCTCGGAGCTGCTGGATGCGCTCTTTTTCTTGTTTTTCCAGAGCGGTGACGCTTTTTTGGTAGCCGTCACTGGTGGCAACGGCCGTTGCCGACTTGTCCAATGCGCGAATCAGAAAGGAGATAATCACGCCCGTCACCACCACGCCAACGACGATGACAGCCAGAAACACCAGAAACGCCAGAAAAATTTGAGCCTGCGTCATGACGATTTGAGCGCCTAATGGTTCCCCAAACGGAAGTTGCAGCCCCACCAACGGAGCAGGCACCACTACAGTCACCGACGATTCTACCGGCGGTCGGCTTGAGCTGGAGCCAATGTTGAGTGAGATATTCAGGGCACTACTGATGAGGGGCCAAACGGCCGTTATCACCCCGGTCGCAATTAAAAGCGCTAGAATAACAAACCAGTTACGTAGCGATTCCGTTCTGTTCAAAGCTGCTCTCCTATTTTATCCTGCCTGATAGACTGCTTCCCCACCACAAATTGAAGCCATGATAGGTTCACTTGCGGCAATTGTGTTTCTTGTCACAATTCGGCGGCATTTTAGCATACTCACCTGCCCCCAGCAATGAAAAGCCAGCAAATCCTGCATTTATCTAAGAAAATTATGAATAATTTGGCAGATTGTATCTGTGATCCTGGACGAATGCCAACCGAATTCCCCCCCTGGTTCCGGTCTCACGGTCGCCAGGAGAAAAGTGACCGCCGTTTCGCCGGGGCAGACTGCTGCGCCGTCAACTCTTCGCGCAGCGTGAGCAACGTGCGATGGTACAGCGACTTAATCGCCCCCTCGCTCCGCCCCATTACATCGCCAATTTCTGCGTTTGGCAGTCTGTCTACAAATTTCAGCACGAGCAACTCCTGCCGGTCGGCCGGTAATCGCTGGATCGCTTCGAGTAAAATGGCGCGATCCTCCGTTAACTGCGCCGCGAATTCAGGATCTTCCTCGCTAACCTGCCATTGGGCAATGTCGTCCAAGGCGATGATCCGGCGACGGCTGCGGTCTCGATGCCAGTTAGCCACCAGGTTGTGGGCGATGCGATAGAGCCAGGCGGAAAAGGGAAGCCCCTTATCCTCGTAGTTGCCGATGTGGTCCATTGCCCGAACAAAAATACGGGCCGTCAGATCTTCCGCATCCCCCACATTGCTGGTGCGATAGTAGACATAATTATAGATTCGCTGGTGATACCGCTCGTAAAGCTCGCCGAAGGCTTCGTTGTCGGTTTTGGCGCGTTCAATTAACTCGGATTCTTCAGGATTTACGCTCAAGTCGGATTTTCCAGGTTGTTGGTTTGTGGTCGGTCGGTTGGTTGGTTTGTTTTCGCCAACCTGTCAGCGCACGAACCAACCAACCGCAGTATATCAAAAGGAAGAACGGCTGCCTATGTTGATGCTTAAGGTTTTCCGGGCTGCGCGGTGTTCAGCTTGACGCTACCCGACTGCTCGGTTATGGTTAGCGGTTATGATAATGGAAGATGATTCACCTGTTGGTTGCAGTGGCCCACGTCGTCACCGGCAACGATTCCCCGCTGGTCCTGTTCTGCTTTTCGTCCTGGCGCTCACGCTGTTGGTTGCTTGCTCTGGCCCCATGGCGCTGGTGACGGAAGATGAGTTGGTGCTGCGTACAACGGCCGTTCCCCCCAGCCCCAGCCCGACAGAAACGGCAACGGCCGTTCCGCCATCCCCCACACCCTTGCCGGCGGAAACGGCCGTTTCCCCCTCCAACACCCCAACCAACACACCCACACCCTCACCTTCACCTACCGCAACGCCCACACCCGCCCCCACCGAGCCGCCCACCATCCCCGGCCCGCCAGCCATCCTCCCCACCCCGCAAGGCAGCTTCTGGACCCTGCGCGTGCCCATCCTCATGTACCATTACATCAGCGTCCCGCCCGAAGACGCCGACATCTACCGCATAGACCTCTCCGTCTCGCCCGACAACTTCCGTCAGCAAATGACCTTCCTGGCCGAAAACGGCTACACCCCCATAGACTTCTACGACCTCTCCCTGGCCATCCTCAACAAAATCCAACTGCCCGACAAGCCAGTCATCATCACCCTGGACGATGGCTACCTGGACAACTACGAAAACGCCTTCCCCATCCTCCAAGAATTCGGCTTCACCGCCACCTTCTTCATCATCACCGACTACGTAGACCAGAATCACCCCGCCTACGCCACCTGGCCCATGCTCAAAGAGATGGCCGCCGCCGGGATGCGCCTCGAATCCCATTCGCGCAATCACCCCGACCTGAGTGGCCGGGAGCGCGACTTTTTGATCTGGCAATTGCGTGGCTCACAAGAGACACTGGCCCACCATCTCGGCTACACCCCGCGCTACTTCTGCTACCCAGGCGGCCGTTACGACGAAAACACCATCGCCATCCTCGATGAACTGGGCTACTGGGGAGCCGTCACCACCCAGGGCGGCCGCTGGCACGGCTTCGACGACCGCTTTGAGTGGAGCCGCCTGCGTATGCGCTACGCCACCACCCTGGCCGAATTCGCCGACCTGGTAGACCCGGCCGGGACCATCGGCGGCAAAAGTCAATGACCCTCATGATCCACCGCGAAACCTGCGCCCGCATCCCCACCGACGTCGGCCAATTCCAGCTTTGCGTCTACGCCGCGCCCGATCAGAAAGAGCATCTCGCCCTGGTCATGGGCGAGGTAGCCGGGCAAGAAAACGTACTGGTGCGCGTCCATTCTGAATGCTTCACCGGCGACGTTCTCGGCTCGTTGCGCTGCGACTGCGGCCCGCAGCTACGACGAGCGATGGAACTGATCGCCGCCAACAGTTCCGGCGTCATCATCTACCTGCGCCAGGAAGGGCGCGGCATCGGCCTGCCGGATAAATTACGCGCCTACAACCTGCAAGACCAGGGCTACGACACCGTAGACGCCAACCTGATGCTCGGCCACCAGGCAGACAGCCGCGATTACACCATCGCCGCCCTCATCCTCGGCGATCTGGGCGTGCAAAGCGCCCGGCTGCTCACCAACAACCCGGACAAAATTGAAAGCCTGCGCCAGCAAGGTATCACCATCACCACCCGCATACCACTGACGGCCGGGCTGACGCCAGAAAACCAGAGCTACCTCCAGACCAAAGTGGCCCGGATGCGCCACCTGCTCAATCTGGAAACAATGTCACCGACGACTAACGACGCAACGGCCGATTTCCTCAGCGCCATTACCCCTAAAGATGGGCCAAACGGTCGTCCCTTCATCACCCTCAGCTACGCCCAAAGCGTGGATGGCTCCATCGCCGCCCGGCGCGGCCGACCGCTGGCCCTCAGCGGCCCGCAATCTTTAGCCATGTGCCACCAACTCCGCGCCCGCCACGACGCCATCCTGGTAGGCATTGGCACGGTGCTGGCCGACGACCCGCGCCTGACAGTGCGCCTGGTCCCCGGCGACAACCCGCAGCCCATCATCCTGGACAGCCGCCTCCGTTTCCCGGCCGAGGCCAATCTCTGGCATCACCCCGACTGCCAGCCCTGGATTGTCACCACCACAGACGCAGAGGCCGCCCGCCGCCGCGACCTGGAAGCGCGGGGGGCGCGGCTCTTCTGCCTGCCGCCAGACGAACAGGGGCGGGTGGATTTGCCGGTCTTATTGCAAACGCTGTGCGATTTGGGGATACGCAGTGTGATGGTGGAGGGTGGGGCGCAAATTATCAGCAGCTTCCTGGCTCAACATCTGGCCGACCGGGTGGTGGTGACGATTGCGCCGCTGCTGGTGGGTGGCTATCGCGCGGTGGAGGGGGGTGTGATGGGGGAAAACGGCCGTTCCGCCCCCCGCCTGCGCCACCCCATCTACCAATCCTTCGGCCAAGACCTCGTCCTCGTCGCCGACCTGGACTGGTAAAGAGAAGTCCATTTGATCCTGTCCAAGACGGTTATTATTGCAGATCCTCTATGGCCTTGAGGACCTGCCGCACGATTTTAGGATGCAATTTTTTACCTGCATGGAATGGTAAAACGACTCGTAGCTCACCAGCCATGTAAATGCGATGGCTCCCCTTGCTTCTGACCAATGTAAAACCAACTTCTTGCAGCAGTGCTTCAGCCTCTTTTGCCGTGAGGCGCGGTTGTTTAGGCAACGGCAACCTCCATCGTCGTCGTCAGCACCGTTGTGCTGAGGGCCTGCCGTATCTCCTCTGGTGACATTGTCTCCAGATAAAGGGCCAGAGCTTCCCGGATATTCGCCAATGTTTCATCAAGTGTATCGCCTTGGGAATGGCAACCTGCTAATTCTGGCGCATAAGCGTAATAACCATCCTCGTCTTTTTCGATAATAATGGTTGCTTTGTATGTCATATGCTATCCCTTGCTCGTTTCGCTGTTTTAAAGGTGGACCACAATGGATCATCAGGATTGTACCATTCAATCAAATATAAACAGTCTTTGCCAGATGATGATAGGCATAGGCAGATTATAGCAGCGATGAAATCAGTCAGACTTGCTTAACGAGACAAAATCAGATGAAACGACACGCTCTTTATTTCACTGCCCCCTACACTGCGGAAATACGCGAAGAATCTTTGCCGTCCCTGGCCGCCGATGAGGTGCTGGTGCAAACCATCATCTCGGCCATCAGTCCGGGCAGCGAGATGCTGTTTTATCGCGGGCAGGTCCCGGCCGGGCTGGCGGTGGATGCGACGATTGCGGCGTTGGGCGGCGCGTTTGCCTATCCGCTGAAATATGGCTACGCGGTTGTCGGCCGGGTGGTGGCCTGCGGCACGGCCGTTCCCCCCGATTGGCAAGAGCGTCTGGTGTTCGCCTTTCAGCCACACCAGAGCCACTTTCTGGCCCGGCCCACTGACGTGATCCCGCTGCCGGAAGGGATGGAGCCGGAAACGGCCGTTTTCCTGCCCAATATGGAAACGGCCGTTTCCTTCCTCATGGACGGCCA
>CAYONK010000257.1:0-6812 GCA_964405285.1 uncultured Ardenticatenaceae bacterium | reverse complement strand
CGGAAGAGATAGGGCAGGGAGCGCAAGGTCTTGGGGCGCAGGGCCAGGGCTAACGCCGCCAGGTCGCGGGCCGATTGGGGCGGCCAGGGAAAATGGCGGCTGGAGATGTCCCAACTAATGTCGGCCAGCATTTCCTGGGTGCGCCAGAACGATTCCGCCTGGGGAAACAGGGCGCGACGGTCGTGCTGCCATTGTTGGGGGGCGGCTGATTGGGTGAGGGAACGGCCGTTTGGCAAATGGACCACCCAGGCTGGGTCAACCGGGTGAATCGGCCATGCCAGGCCAAGCTGCTCGGCCAGCCGGGCGTGGGGGCCGCCGGGGGCGAAGCCGCCCGCCAGCGTCGCCCCGGCATCGAAGCGGAACCCTTTGTGGAAGAAGGTTCCGGCGCTGCCGCCAGGGTAGACGTGGGCTTCCAGCACGGTGACGCGATGACCGGCTTGCAGCAGCAGCGCCCCGGCCGTCAGCCCGCCGATGCCTGCGCCGATGATGATGGTGTGGGGGGAGGTGATCATGGTTTGATTGTTTGTTGCTTCGGTTTGTTGCCCGGAGGGCGCGGAGGGGGCGCGGGGGTTTGTTTTTCCGTGCCCCTCCGCGCTACTTCTTATTTTTGCGGGCCAGGAGCAGACTGAGGAGGCCGGTGAGGGTGGCGGCGAGGAGGGCGGCGCGAACGGCCGTTTTCCTTTGCTCAGGGCTATATTCCAAATGCCAGCGGGTGATCATCTGCCGGGCGGTGAAGAGCAGGTAGAGGCCGGGTTTGGCAAAGAGCAGGCGGCTGAACAGACCGCGCGGCCCGTCGTGGTGGCTGTATTCGATGCGCTCCTCAATCCGGGTGCGATGCTCATCTAATGGGATGAAGCTGTGGCGATGCCGCCAGCTTTGCAGCGGCCCGCTCACTTGCGTATCGGTGAAGCCGCCTTCGCCCACCTCACTGTGAACCGCTTGCCAGCGCACCGGCAGCGGCCCAAACCAGAGGGTGAATTCGGCGACCGCCCCTTCACCCAATGGCTCAAACTGGTGGATTTGGGCGAAGATGGGCGGCGGGGTGAGCGTTTTGAGGGCGCGGGTGTCGTGGTGGAAGGCGGAAACGGCCGTTACCGGCGCGTTCACATCAAAATCATAATGGAAGGTCGGCATGGGTTGCCTCCTGTTATGACCTTTCACAGGTATAGAAGGTCGCTAAAGTTCTGGCGGCGCTGGTTGGGGCACCTGAGTCGGATATATCTTATGCAAGATGGATAAAATCTGGTATGCCGTGTCCGCCTCGAACGTGTAAAAGCCTTCGTAATAACGCTCATCGCTGCCCATCGAGGGAATTTCCTGAGCTAAAAGCGACATATGGACGCCCTCGCCGTAGGCTACCACCAGCCAGTAGTTGGCCAGAGGCGTTCCTTCGGTATTGATGCCGGTGACGGTGGCGTGATTGAGAAGCGCCGCGAACCTGGTTTCGGGCACGTCCGGTTCATAATATAGCCAGAGACCTCGCGCATAGGAGGCGACAGACAGGTATTTATTTTCTTGTGGCTCCAGGCGTGAAAGGTATTGGAAGGAAGCGTGTAGATCGGCCGCGCGCGGCGTGGCGATCACCGCGTCTTCGATGATATGGCTGATCTTGGTCATGGCTTCGACGGAAAAGGTGTAACGAAAAGCAAGGCTGTTAAGCTGTTGCGGTTCGAGGCCGTCTACCAGCTTTTCTGCTTGGGGCCGGAAGAGGGGCATCATTCGTTGGTAAAATGTTTGCATGATTTCGATTGACATAATGGTCTCCTACGAACAAAGATTTGATTAACAATACAGTGCCAGGATTCTTCGCCATTTGCCTGCGCTCAGGTACTCTGTGGCTCAGAATGATAGCGGGTGCTGAAATTCTCTCTGGTACAGTTTCCACGCTGAAGAACATGGATTAAATCCCTTACAGGAGATTGGAGATGAGAGATTAGAGATTGAACCAATCTCCAATCTCCAGTATCCAGTCTCAGAGAACCGTTGTTTCATTTTCGTCCCTAAACAAGATCGAGAAAGCCGGAAAGGCCCTCCTGGTAAGCGGATAAGATTCGGGCCGCTATTTTCTCCGGGGGAGCGGCGTCTTTGGGCAGGTTTAGGGGCACTTTGTCCCAAAACGGGGTGGCGACGGCGCCGGGGCGCACGACGGTGATCCGCTTTTTGCGTTCTTCTTTGCGCAGCGCTTCGGCGAAGGCTTCCAGACCCGCTTTGGCGGCCGCATAAGCGGAAAGACCGGGCAGGCGTAATCGTTCGCTGACTGCGCCTAAATAGAAGAGGTGGGCATCTTCGGCCAGCAGCGGCAGGCTGCGATGGGTGGCCAGGTATGCGCCGCTGAGATTGGCGTGTAAGATGCGTTCCCACGTCCCTGGCTCCATCCGACTGACCGGGCTGCTGATGATGTCTCCGGCAGTGTAGACCCAGAGTTTGATCGGGCCAACTTCGCTGTAGGTGTCGCGGACGACGTTTTGCACGCTCATGTCCTGGCGTAGGTCGGCGGCGAAGTTGTGGGGGGTGAAAACGGCCGTTTCCTCCGGCGAGCGACTGATTGCCGCGACGGACCAACCGTCGGCGACCAGGGCTTGAAGAATGGCGCGTCCAATACCGCCATTGGCTCCCCAAATCATCGCTGTTTTCTCTGTCGTCATGAAATTCCTCGGTTCATAAAAAGTTGTGCAAATGCTTTACTAATGGCGATATTCTAAAACATTATTCAATTTTTGTCAAGATATTGCACAATATATGGATTTGGCTTTGTGTGAGTAAAGACGAAACGGCCGTTGCAAAGAACGGCCGTTTCGCTTATCAAAGAGGAGAAGAGAAGAGATATGTTAAACGATGGTCGGTTTAGTTGGCGGGCAAGAGAACGGCGTCAATGACGTGGATGACCCCGTTGCTTGCCTCAATGTCGGTGATAATCACGCGGACAGTGTCATTCAGAATGACCGTGCCATTGTCAATGGTAATGCTAATATCCTGACCCAGAGCGGTGGGTGCGGTGTCCAGCTCGACCACATCTGCTGCCATCACCTTACCGCCCACGACGTGATAGAGCAGAATGTTGGCTAATTCCCCTTGGGGGTCTTGCAATAGCTCTTCCAGGGTTCCATCCGGCAGGGCGTTGAAAGCGTCATCCGTCGGGGCGAAGACGGTGAAGGGGCCTTCGCTGGTCAAAGTTTCCACCAGCCCGGCGGCGGTAACGGCCGCGACCAGGGTTTCAAAACGGCCGTCGGCGACCGCGATGTCCACGATAGTCGGTTGCTCTTCGGCCACCGTCATGCTCGGCGGCAAGATGACGGCGTCAATGACGTGGATAACGCCGTTGCTGGCTTCAATGTCGGTGATGATGACATTCGCCGTGCCATTCAACTGGACGCCAGCATCAGTGGAGATGGCGATGTCTTCACCGCCAACCGTCGTCGCCGCGTTCAGGCCCATGACGTCGGCCGCCATCACCCGCCCTGGCACGACGTGGTATAGCAAAATTTCGGATAGTGCGCCTTGCGGATCGGCTAACAGGGCGTCAAGAGTCCCCTCAGGCAAAGCGGCGAATGCTTCGTCGGTGGGGGCAAATACGGTGAATGGGCCTTCGCTGCTCAGGGTTTCGGCCAACCCGGCCGCGGCAACGGCCGTTACCAGAGTGTTAAAACGGCCGTCGGCGACCGCGATGTCTACAATTGTGTTCGACGCTTCAACCTCTTCTGTTTCTGCTTCTACCATCGGCTCCGCAGTTGGGGCAGTCGGGGTTGGGGCGGGCGCTTCGGCTCCGCCACAAGCAGCTAAAATGAGAGAAAAAACCAACAGCAAACTTACGAGTATCAGGCGTTTCATAGTAACTCACTCCTTGTATTGTTGTGTCAAAAATAAAGGGTATCCGGTCATTACGACGCGCCGCCTGGCGCGGTCAGGTCAGTACAACAATGGGAATGATAATGTTTTGTCCATGTATTGTCAATATATGGTCCATTATTCTTTACGCCTGTCTAAGAATTGTACGGCTTTATGAGAGAGGGCTTAGCCAATGGTCTGGGATATACACCAGTAAATTGCCGCCAGGCTGGCAATGAGGATAAGATAAATCTCATGGAAACGAAGACACTGGAGCCACCGAAGCGACGGCGGAGAAAGCGGATTTTGTTGTGGGGGCTGATGCTCCTTATCGTTGTTTTATCATTCCCCTGGGTGTGGCGAACGGCCGTTAAAGCCTATTACCAGCGCCAGATTCACACCATCGAGACAACCTCGCCGCACCGGGTGGCGGTGGTTTTTGGCGCGGCGGTCTACGGCAACGGCCGTTTGTCCCCCGTGTTGCGCGATAGAGTGGAAACGGCCGTTCAACTGTATGAGAGCGGCCGGGTGGAGAAAATTATCATGTCTGGCGACAATCAGACGCTAGACTACGACGAACCAAGCGCGATGGTCGCCTACGCCGTCGCTCGCGGCGTGCCGCCCGAAGACGTGCAGCCCGACTATGGCGGCCGTCGCACCTACGACACCTGCTACCGGGCGCGTGATATTTTTCTGGTTGACGAAGCGGTTTTGGTGACCCAGCGCTTTCATCTGCCCCGTGCCTTGTTTACCTGCCAGGCATTAGGCGTACCGAGTATCGGCGTGGCCGCCGACTTCCGCGTCTATCGCGGCGCGCGTTGGTATGATTTTCGGGAAACGGGGGCGACCCTGGTCGCTTTGTGGGACGTTATCAGGCAGGTTCCGCCACCGGTATTGGGCGAACCTCTGCCATTGCAGTGAGCGGTCTCTGGCGGCGATAGTCGCCGATGCGTCCCCAGCGTTCTAGCCGATGATAGCGGCTCTGCCGGGCATGAAACTGCACCAGGATGGGTGACTGGTCAAGTTGAGGGAGGGCCTGAAACAATTGGCGATCTCCGGCGCGGATCGCCTGGATCGCCAACGGCAAAATGTGTTGAAAATAGCGGTCTCGCCAGCTGGCTGGCCCCAGCGCCAGGCCACCGCTGACGTGGCAGTGGAGGTGCAACGCCCAGCCTTCGCTTCCATAATGCCAGTTCGCCACCAACGTCAGTTGAGCCAATCCGTTCCACCAATGATCCAGGGCCTGCCGGTCGTATTCCGGACCGACGCTCAAGATGATTTGATCGCTGGTTAGGGTGTGGGTGATGGTGTAGCGGCGGGGGGAGGTGACGCTCACGGGGGCGAGGCCGGGCAGGAAATTCAGACGTAGTTGATCAAGATTCAGGCGATTCATACGATTGGCCTCCGGTAGCTGTTGACGACTGCGCTGTGCAAAATTTGTAAAGGTAATATACAATAATGCAATGGTTTTGTCAATGTTTTTGGCCGAATTTTGGGGATGGGGAAAACGGAAAGGCCCATTGTCCACACAATGCAAAACATCCTGGTGACTGGCAAGAGTGCCAATTATCAGGATGTCTGCCTGATTGGCTGACAAAGCTTATCTAACCGCGGTGAAAACCTGAGATTTGTCAGTCAACCAGGGATGTCTGCTCAGCGACAAGGGGAAAAGACTACATCATTGCCCCATTGCCGCCTGCACCCAATTCCGCACTTCGGCTTCATTAGGGATACGGCCGGCCGCCACCAATTTCTCATTCACCACCAATCCCGGCGTCGCCAGAATGTTATAGGCCATCATCTCGCCGTAATCGGTGACTTTGCTGATCTCCGCGTCCACGCCTAAGCTGGCGACCGCGCTTTTGGCTACCGCTTCCACCTTCTGGCAGTTCGCGCAGCCAGGGCCAAGAACTTTAATACTTAACATAATACCTCCGGAATTTGTTTTGCAACACGGAGGGACACGGAGGATTCACAGAGAAATACGGAGAAATGTAACTTGCCCTTCTCCCTGCCCTCTGTGTAACTCCGTGTTTCTCCGTGTTTCTCCGTGTTTCTCCGTGTTTCTCCGTGTTTCTCCGTGTTACTAAAATATCATGGACACTGAATCACGCCTTGCGCCCAGAGGCAACTGCCGCAGGCGGGGAAGCCATTGCTAAAGCAATCGTCCTCATTCTCTTCTGACAAATCGCAGCCGCCGCAGAAAGTACAGGGGGCGAAGGCAAAGCTCTGCACCTTTTGCCGGTAGGTGACGTACTCCTCATCCAGCCAGATGTCCAGTAAATCCCGTTCGTTGACGTTGCCGACGATGTGCCGCCGCGTTTTGTGCGGCTTGCCGTGCAGGTAGCTGACGTGGCTGTGCATCAGCGGCCAACACGGGCTGACGCCGCCATCCCAGGCGATGGAGATGGAGCCGCTTTCGATGAAGTTGCAGACATCGCTGGCCCCGCCCAGGCTGTTTCCGGCGAATTTGACGTTGTAGCCACTTTGCAGCGCCTGCATGAAGGCGGTTTCGGTGAGGTCGTTGAAATCCAGGCGGGGCATGTTTAGCTTGGGCAGCCAGGGCGAGTCGAGATAGGTCATGTCGCGCAGGGTGCGGGTGTAGAGCATCTCCGCCTGCATTTCGTGGGTGTAGGGCATGACGTTGCTGACGGAGAAATGTTTGGCTCCCAGGGAACGGCCGAGATGCAGCACTTCGGGCAATTCGTGGATGTTGCGGGACATGGCGACAAAGGCGATGCCAATTTGTGGGTGGGGATGGTGGCTGCCCTGGCGCATTTTGCGGAAGCGGCGGAGATTGGCGATCACTTTGGGCAATTCCGCCCCCAGGCGCACATCGGCGTAGCTTTCCGGCGTGGCCCCGTCAATGGAGACCCAGATGAGGTCCAGCCCGGCGTCAATCAGCTCGCGGGAACGTTTTTCCGTGAGCATGGTGCCGTTGGTGATTAGCTCGGTGCGCGCCCCGGCGGCGTGGGCCTGGGCGATCC
>CAYONK010000256.1:5590-6814 GCA_964405285.1 uncultured Ardenticatenaceae bacterium | reverse complement strand
GGGGCGCGAAAGGCCCGCGCGTCCAGGGCGATGGCCCGCTCCTCCGCCTCGGCCAGCGACCCCAGAACCAGGGGGGTCAGCAGGTGGGGTAGGGCGCGGGCGCGTCGTAGCAGCGACCCTTCCGTCTCCAGGCCGCGCGCCCGCTGCGCCTCCATGATCGCCCGCGCTTTGCCCTGCATTTGCGGAAGGATGTGCAGGCTGCTGCTGAAGATGTAGGCCAGCGAGGGGGACAACCCACGCGCCGTCAGCGCGGCCATCAGGTGGCCGGGATGGGTGACGAGCAAGAGCAGCATGGCGGCCGTGACGATAATCAAGAGACGGCTGGCGACCCAATAGGCGTACTGCGCTCCTTCGCGGGTGAAGGTGAACGCCCCCAGGCTAAATAGAGGCGTCACGCCATCGGGGTTGAAGAAGCCATGAACGAAGAAGAGCATAATGACCAGCGGGGCGATGATCGTCAGGCTGCGGCGCAGCAGCGGCCGGGCTACCCCGCCCCAGACGGCCAGCGGCAGCAGCCCAAAGAGGAAAAGAGCGGTAGCCAGCCAGTAGCCCGGTCCGCCCAAAGCGGCGGCCACAAAGCAGAGGCTCAGCGTCAGCTTGGTCAGGGGGTTCAGCCGGTGCAGCGGCCCCTTGCCAGGCAGGTAGAGGGTGGCGGGTTGGGTCATGGCAGAAAGAGGATATGGTATCTTACTCGCCAACAACGGCCGTTGCCCGTGGGAAACGTGCCACAAATCGTTTGGACAATGCCCTGACGATAGCCCAGGCGAGCAGCGCGGTGACAATTTTATCCAGCAAATTGCTGGTGATGACGGTGATGATCACCGACCCGAACAGGCTTTGGCCGACGGCCAGCAAGTAGGCGGTGACAAAATCCGCCCCGCTGCCGGTGACGCCGCCAAAGAGATAGATGCGAATCGGCACAGCCACGAAGGAGAGGGCGATGGCGATGATCGCGCCGCTGAGAATGGCCAGATACCAACGGCGGAAAAGGCCAACTCGCGCCAGTAGACCGGCGACAAGGCCGATGGTCATGGCGACCGGGGCGAAGGCGGCGGCCGTTGGCGAGCTAATCAAGCCCCAGACCAGATTAGTCAGCAGACCGACGAGGCCGCCCACCCAGGGACCGGCCAGCAGCGCCGCCAGCATCGTGCCAATGGAATCGAGGAAGATGGGCAGGCTCAGGGCGCTGGCAATTTGCCCGACGACGATGTTGAGGACAATGGC
>CAYONK010000256.1:0-5490 GCA_964405285.1 uncultured Ardenticatenaceae bacterium | reverse complement strand
CAGGCCGCTTCGATGGCCTGTTCTTGCGCCCAATTGTCTAATTCAGTCTGCAAATCCTGGTGAGGATGCAGCCGCATGGCGTGGATGTTCATAAAAGCCTCCTTTGTTGGCCGCCTGAGCGCAACAAAAAACGCTACCCCGGTTCGGCGGCAGCGTCGGCGAAAACATCCAGGCCAATAGGCTAGGGTGGGGAACTGCCATCACTGCAACCGCGCCGGTTAAGCGCAAAAGGACGCCGACCGGCGTCCCTGTGGCTGGCTCAGGGGCAGTGATGGATGTGAATGGAATTCAAGTCGTTGCTAGACATAGTTCGTCTCAAATCATCGGATACCGTAGAGAATTGTAACCTGTTTTTCGCGCTAGAACACTTACGTTTTTGTGACGCGCTGGGGGTGACCAAGCAGTTTTTGCGGTTCACTTACGACCAGCTTTCTCGTCGATACGTAACCGTGATGCAGTTTGCCGAGAGATTATCTGGCCGGGCTGCTGCCAATGCTGTCGGCTCACGCATGGATTGGAAATACACGCTTGGTCTCGAAATCACCGACCCAGGTCGGTTGTGCCGACCTGCGCCATTCTCACTACGTTTGCCTGCTTGTTTTTGTGCCATGATCTTCCTCTTCGCCCTCAGATTCTACTCTATATTCTGAGTCTGAAGTGTCCCGCTCTATATTGATACAATGGGTATGCTACCGCAAGGGGGTGGCGAACTGCGTATCACCCTATCCCATACAGTGACACCGGCCGAAATCCACTGCGTGACTTGCGGACAGGTAACTGTTGGAGAACAACAATGGGTGCGCATTGCAGTGACAGACAGCGGGGGCGGGATTTCGCCAGAGGCGCTGCCCCACATCTTTGAGCCTTTCTTTAGCACCAAAGAGGTTGGTAAGGGAACGGGGTTGGGGCTGGCTCAGGTGTATGGTATTGTGAAACAGCACGAGGGACACATTGATGTGGTCACAGAGATGGGGCGAGGGACGACATTTAACATCTATCTGCCGACCTCGCCAGTGCAGCGACCCGAAGTGTCGGTCCACGAAAGACAGTCGCCTATCGAGGGGCAAGGAGAGACGGTGCTGTTAGTGGAGGACAATGTCGCCTTGCGTGAAGCGCTGGCTGACATTCTGGAAATGCTGAACTATCAGACGCTGCAAACGGCCAGCGGTAGGGAGGCGCTGGCTGTGTTGGAGCAACGCGCTAACGGGATCGCGTTGGTGCTGAGTGATCTGGTGATGCCGGAGATGGGAGGGCAAGCGTTGTTACACGCGATGCGGCAGCGCGGCCTGACCATGCCGGTGGTGATCTTGAGCGGTCATCCGATGGAGAGCGAACTGGAGGAGCTGCAAGCGATGGGTCTGGCCGGGTGGATGCTCAAGCCGCCCAGCGTGCAGCCGTTGGCCGAACTGTTGGCGCGGGTGCTGCATAAGGAATTCGAGTCAGACTGATGACGGCGGACCAGGGGTTTTGCTATTCGAATGGCTTGTTGGCCAACGGTCCCCTGAGGGCAAGCAGCGGTTATGCACCTATTGGAAAAGCGGCCATTAGCGGCAGCGAAAGCGAGAAACAGTATCTGGCAGTCTGGAGCGGCAAGTGGTTTGATGATCCTGGCGACCCGTATAGAATTTATAGTAGCGTTTTGGTCCAAACTGCTGCCCTGCAAACGACGACCATTGCCTACCAATACGACCCGCTGAACCGGCTGACGGAAGCCGCCTATAGCGGTCTGTTCAACGGTGGCTACGAATATGTTTACGACGCCGTAGGCAATCGTGTCTTCCACAGCGCCAATATCACCACGAGCAAAAGCATTA
The DNA here is from genome assembly GCA_964405285.1 of uncultured Ardenticatenaceae bacterium. Taxonomy (GTDB): domain Bacteria; phylum Chloroflexota; class Anaerolineae; order Promineifilales; family Promineifilaceae; genus Leptovillus. The sequence goes on along the minus strand of CAYONK010000256.1, from coordinate 3,676 downwards.
CCTACGCCTACGATATTGCCAACCGGCTGCAACAAAGCGTGGACCAGGATGGCCTGATCACCACCTACGCTTGAGATGCCATGAGCCGCCTCATTTCTACCACCGTAGACAGTCAGGTCAGCCGGGTCTACCAGTACAGCCAGGATGGTAAACTCCTCAGCGCCGATGTGGATGGGCTGCTGACTACCTTTGCTTACGACGGCGACGGCAACCGGCTGCTCATGTCCGTAGCCGGCGAGGTGACGACCTATACCCTGGATTATGGGAATGGGAAGCAAATCCTGCTCGAACAAGGCGGCGCATTTGCCCAAACGAAGCATTACCTGTATGGTTTGTCCTGTATTGGCGAACTGGTGGACGCCGACGACCCGGAAACAGAAGAATGGCGCTATTACCAGCGCGACGGCCGCAACCTGGTGCGTCAAACAACCAACAGCGCCGCCGAAATCACCCTGGCCTGGGCTTATTCCCCCGATGGGGCGGTTCTCATCGGCGCCAAAGGGCCGGTGACCAACCTGGGCTGCGGCGATATTTATGATTGGTCTACAGGGCTGGTTTACAAAAATGGGCGGTATTTCGACCCCAACCTGGGCATCTGGCTGACCCTGGCGCCTTATGTTGTCTGGCAAAAGTACAAGTTGGGGAAACGGGGCGGTAAATCTAGAAGGAAGCGGCGGGACAGAAAACAGCTATTTCTGCTGCTCCTGTTCCTGTTGGTGATAGCATTGGCTCTGGCCGGGTGCATCCCCAATCCGCCTGACCCAACCCCTGGCCCAACGCCGACGCCCACGCCCTGCCCAACGCCCGATCCGACCAGGACGCCAACGCCGACTCAGCCGCCGGGTTTGCCGCCGAATACGCCAACGCCAATACCCACGATCACGCCACGGCCGCCGACAGAAACGCCATGGCCATCACCAACCCCATCACCCACGCCTAGACCGGATCTGGATCTTCTATCGTTCCCTTATCCCTTCAAGCTGTCCAATCCATTTGGCGACAAAGAGATCCAGGTGGTTCAACCATTTGGTGTAAACTGGGGAGGGGCAGATGCAGCAGGGCGCAGCCCCCTTGGAGGCGGGCAGGCTAACGGCGCGTCGCTGCATAATGGCATTGACCTAATCAGCGGTGGCGATGCCCTTCATTGGCGTAGAGGAACAACGCCACCCCAGAACACCAGAGATGTTTACGCCCCGGTAACAGGCGCAGTTGAGTCAAAACGTGGGTCAACCGTGAGGATCCAACAAATAGAATATAATGGCCGCACCATTGAAGGACTAGAAGTGAGATTGACGCATCTAAATATCGATGGTGTGGCTGCTCAAATGAACGCAGGCAGCGGGCCAATAACAGAATATGGGAACTACGGCACAACCCTCCCGCATTTACATATTTCAGTGATTTTATACTATGAGAACTTTTCTCAAGGTCGAATATCACGGAACTATGCGGGAGAAGCCGTCTATTATGATCCGCGACCTTTGCTGCAAGAATATGGGCCGATAGACTATGACTACAGCCAGTAAAACAAGAAAATGGATGACCAGCAAGAAAGCGGGGATTGTTATAGGCATTATCGCAGTTGGAGCTTTCTTACTTGCTCTTCTCCTTTTTGTTCAACCGCGGGTTGAACCGGAATTGTTAATTGTTTGGGACAAACAAGAGAATGACTGTTCGCTCTGGATTGTTAATCCGCATAAGCAGCAGACCATCTCTCTTCCGGGAAGGGAAGGGTGTCGCTACGCAATTGTACCCATTGATGGCCGGCAGCGCCTGATCTACGTAGAGAAATATCCGGCGGTTATTACGCTTTTTAACGTAAGCAAAAAGGGGCTAACGGTAGATGAAGAAATAATCCTGGAAGGTATTGAAATCACCTCCATACCCCAATGGCCAGTCAATGACAAAATGTATTTCAGCGCCATTGAGGAGGATCAAGAAGCAATCTACGCTTATACGATAAGAACGGGCCTGGTAGAGAAGTTGATTGAATACCAAGAAGGATTCGCCTACGAACCGGTTCTCTCGCCCAATGGTAAGCAGTTTGTTTATTGGGTGCGGGATGGGTTGGTAAATCGGTATCAATGCATTATGGGAGAGTGTAGGGGAAACTATTATTATCTGGCGGATTTAGAAAAGCAAACACAAACGGCGCTCGTCTCCTTAATAGAAAACCCCCAGCCACATACCCATTGCCATCCCATGTGGTCTCCATCCGGTCGCTTTTTTGCTTTTCAAATCGGCTGCGATACATTTCCTAATCAGATTATTGTGTTTGACACCGCTTGGAATAAGGTTCTGATCGTGGTTGACCCATCGCCGGGCGAAATGGGCGTTGACCTGATTGGGTGGTTATCTGATACGGAACTGGTTTATAGAGGTAATGTATTTATTCAAGAATACAACAACACTTTTACTCAGCATCAGATCTTATCCACTGAAACATTAAGCTCCGAACTGTTGGCCAATTTACCCGTTCGTACCCCAGATGACAATATTTTCGACCTGTATTGGGCAAAATGGGCAGAGGATGGCCAACGAATTGCCGCAATAGGGCCTGGTAGTTTTTATACCACTTCATTAGTCATTGTGGATGTAAGAGGTCAAATAGTACAACAATTCCCTTTTGACCGTTTGCGGACTTTTTGGCACATTGTCCAACCTATATGGTCCGATTCGGGACAGTATATCGCTTATATATCTGCGGAAACGCTTGATAGCGATGTCGCCATTGTGAATATCCTGGATCGAGACGGCCGCGTAATCTATAGCGAAAAATTATCCCAAGTGACACGATTAGAGTTCGGTTGGTTGACGCCATAGACACAGTTGCCATCATTCCAGACGCCCAACAGCGCTGCCAAAATCACCCTGGCCTGGGCCTACTCCCCCGATGGGGCCGTCCTCATCGCGGCCAAAGGGCCGGTAACCAACCTGGGCTGCGGTGATATTTATGATTGGTCTACGGGGCTGGTTTACAAAAACGGCCGTTACTTCGACCCCACCCTGGGCATCTGGCTCACCCTGGCACCATTCGTTGTCTGGCAGAAGTACAAGTTGGGGAAACGGGGCGGTAAATCTAGAAGGAAGCGGCGTGATAGGAAACAGCTATTTCTATTATTCTTGTTCCTGCTGGTGGTGGCCCTGGCTCTGACCGGTTGCGGCCCCAATCCGCCTGACCCAACCCAGACCCCACTTCCTATACCCTGCCCAACGCCTGACTCAACCGGTACGCCAATACCAATTCTGCCACCAGCATTGCCCCCGGAAACGCCAACCCCCTGGCCCACAGACCCTCCGCCAGCGACAGGCACGCCACAACCGCCTATACCCACGCCTCACTTGGGACTTGAAGCGACCATTGAAGAACTAATTCGCAATTGGCCCATTAACCAGGTGGCTTACACAAACCATGACCAGTTGAAATTTGACATCAGGCTTCTTATCAACGAAAGCGCCCGCTCTGGCAACAACATGAGCGTTGATCAACTCGCTTTCTTTTTAGCAACAGCATACGATGAATCTAAAATTGGTCGAGATATGGTTGAACCTGAAGCACATGTCGCGCTATATGGCTATGAGGGAAGGGATAGTCTGTGTAACTGGAAAGATGGTGATGGCTCAACGTTCAAAGGTCGCGGTTTCACGCATATAACAGGCCGATGTCTTTACACAT
>CAYONK010000255.1:0-6850 GCA_964405285.1 uncultured Ardenticatenaceae bacterium | reverse complement strand
AGACAGCCCGGTGCTAACCGCCTTCGTCCGCCTGCTGCTGCCGCTGATGGTGATCATCGGTGGCTACCTGCTCTGGCTGGGGGCCGATTTGCCTGGCGGGGCGTTCCAGGGGGGCGCGGTATTGGGCGGGTTGGGCGTTTTGTGGGTGGCGGCGGCCGTCTGGCTGCCCCCCGCCTGGTTTGGCCGCCTGCTGCGCCCGGCGCTGGTCGTTGGCCTGCTCGCCTTTCTGCTGGTCGCCGTCGCCGTGATGTTCCCCGGCGGGCTGCTGTTGGCCTATCCGCCAGAGCAGGCAAAAACAGTGATTTTGCTGGTGGAGAGCGCCGCTGTCATCTCCATCGGCGTGACGCTGACGCTGCTCTTCATCGGCGGCTACCCAGAGCGAGGTGACGCCTGATGCTGCAATCCGCCGAACTGTACGCCATCGCTGGCATCGCCTTGTTTGGCCTGGGCTTCTACGCGCTGGTCGCTTATCCTCACCTGCTGCGTAAGATCATGGGGATGAACATTATGGGTACAGGGGTCTTCATGAGCTTCGTCGCCATCGCCTATCGCGGACCAGAGCAGACGGCCGATCCTGTCCCGCACGCCCTGGTCATCACCGGCATCGTCGTGGCGGTCTGCGCCACCGGCCTGGCCCTGGCCCTGGCGACCCAGATCAGCGCCCGCACCGGCATCGCCCAACTCACCCCGGACGAAGAGAATTAGCATGATCGCCGACATCGTATTCTGGATTCCTTTTGTGATTGTGCTGCCGCTGTTGGCGGCGGTGGGCGCGTTTTTGCTGCCGCGTCTGGCCTTTCACTTCGCTTTAAGCGGGGGCGTGGGAACGGCCGTTCTCACCTTTTACCTGGCTCACTTACTGCGGCAAAACGGGGAGGCAGCGCGGCACACCGTCGGCGGCTGGGGCGCGCCATTGGGCATTGACCTGATACTCGATGGACTGGCGCTGTTGATGCTGTTGGTAACGGCCGTTGTCGGCCTGGCCATCACCCTTTACGCCCACAGCTACTTCCGCCCGCCAGACGGGGGCGAGAGCTACGCCCACCAATATCGCACCTTCTGGCCGCTCTGGCTCTTCCTTTGGGCGGCGCTCAACGCTCTCTTCCTTTCCGGCGACGTGTTCAACCTCTACGTGACGCTGGAATTGATGGGCTTCTCCGCCGTCGCCCTGACGGCCCTGGCGGGCAAACCGGCGGTCCTCAAGGCGGCGATGCGCTATTTGCTGGTCAGCCTGTCCGGGTCGCTGTTTTATCTCTTAGGCGTGGTGTTCTTGTATGGGGCGTTTGGCTCGTTGGACATACGGGAGTTGGGAACGGCCGTTGCCCCCACCCCAGCCCTGGCCGCCGCCGCCGTCCTGATCACCGTCGGTCTGGCGATGAAAACTGCCCTCTTCCCGCTCCACTTCTGGCTGCCCCCGGCCCACGCCAACGCCGCCGCGCCCGTCAGCGCCCTGCTCTCCGCCCTGGTGGTCAAAGGCTCCTTCTACATCTTGCTGCGCCTCTGGCTCGAAGTGCTGTACCCGTTGGGCGACTCTATCGCGCCGCAGCTTCTTTCCGCGCTGGGCATGGCGGCCATCGTCTGGGGATCGCTCCAGGCCATCCGCCAGCCCCGCCTCAAATTGCTGATCGCCTATTCCACCGTCGCCCAGCTTGGCTACCTCTTCGTCCTCTTCCCCATCCTGCTGCGCGACCGGAGCGACATCACGCCGCTGGCCGGGATCGTCTTCTTCGTCCTGGCCCACGCCAGCGCCAAAGCGGCCGCCTTCCTCAGTGCGGGCAGCATCCTCTACGCCACCGACGACGACCGGATCAGCTCCCTGGCCGGATTGATGCGCAAGCTGCCCCTGACCACCACCACCTTCTCCCTGGCGGGCGTCAGCCTCGTGGCCCTGCCGCCCAGCGCCGGATTCCTGGCAAAATGGCTGATGCTGGACACCGCCTTACAGCACAACGCCTGGGTAGTGGCCTTCATGATTGTGGCCGGGGGATTGTTGGCGGCCGTTTACATCGTGCGCGTCCTCGGCCCCTTGTTTCTGCTCAATGAGCAGACGATGGCCCGAACCGTCCAGCCTGTGCCGCTATTAATGGCCTGGCCCGCCTTCGCCCTGTCGCTCCTGGCAGTGCTGTTGAGCTTTGCCGGGGTTTATCTGCTAGACATCCTGGCGATTGGTACGCCCTGGCTGATTGGAGGTGGCTCATGACCTGGGAAAACTCGCTGCCCCTGCTGCTGGTCCTCACCTCCTTTGTGCCGGGCATCATCATCTTCTTCCTGCCCGAAGAGAGTCGGCCGGTGCGGACCACTCTGAACATCCTGGGGGCGCTCTCCAAATTCTACCTGATCGCCGTGATGATTGGCGGCCTGAACGGAGACGTTGTTTACGAGACGCGCCTGCCGCTTCTGCCGGAGATCGATCTGGTGCTGCGGGCGGACACCCTTTCCGTCCTCTTCGTCATCCTCTCGGCAACGCTCTGGTTTGTGACGACGATTTACGCCATCGGCTACCTGGAAGGCTCGCCCAACCGCAGCCGCTTCTTCGGCTTCTTCTCCCTTTGCGTCAGCGCCACGATGGGCATCGCCCTGGCGGGCAACCTGCTCACCTTCTTCATCTTCTATGAACTGCTGACCATCTGCACCTACCCCCTGGTGGTTCATCGCGGCACGGAAGATTCGCTGCGCGGCGGGCGCACTTACCTGGCCTACACCCTCACCGGCGGCGCGGTGCTGTTGGTCGCCACCATCCTTTTCTACGCCCTGGCCGGGCCGGTAGAGTTTGTGGATGGCGGCGCGATCAACGGCATCGCCGAACAAAGCCCGCGCCTGTTCAGCCTGATCTTCTTCATGTTTATGGGAGCATTGGGGGTGAAGAGCGCCTTCGTGCCGCTGCACGGTTGGCTGCCGCGGGCGATGGTCGCCCCCGCGCCGGTCAGCGCCCTGTTGCACGCCGTCGCCGTCGTTAAGGCGGGGGCGTTCGGCGTTGTGCGTATCGTCTACGACTTGTATGGCATTAATTTGACCAATCAGCTAGGGCTGCTGACGCCGCTGCTCGTCGTCGCCTGCGTCACCGTGGTGGTTGGCTCCGTCTTTGCCCTCTTCCAGGACGACATGAAGAAGCGGCTGGCCTATTCCACCGTCAGCCAGGTCTCCTACATCGTCATCGGCGTGGCGCTGTTCGGGCCGATTGGCTCGATTGGCGGGCTGCTGCACCTGGTCCATCAGGGGGTGATGAAGATCACGCTCTTCTTCGGCGCGGGCAATTACGCCGAGACGCTCGGCGTCTACAAAGTCAGCAAAATGGATGGCATTGGGCGGCGGATGCCGTTGACAACGGCCGCTTTCACCGTCGGCGCGTTGGGCATGATTGGCGTGCCGCCGACGGCCGGTTTCATCAGCAAATGGTTCCTCGGTTCCGGCGCGCTGGCGGCCGGGGCGGATTGGGTGATCGGCGTGCTGGTCCTGAGCAGTTTGCTGAACGCCGGGTACTTCCTGCCCATCCTCTACCGCGCCTGGTTTAAGCCGCAGCAAGGGGAGTGGGCGAAGGATTATTACCGCGACGGCCGTTTCGAGACCCATTGGATGCTGTTGCTGCCACCGGTGATCACCGGCATCTTTGTCATCTTGCTGGGCATCCTGGCGAATCTGCCGGTCGGGCTGCTGCATTGGGTGAAGATCATTGTAGACCGGGAGTATGGGCTATGACGCTTGAGGCTATCTTGTTGACGTTGACCTGGCTACTGCCCCTGGCGCTCGGCCTGCTACAATTGGCGCGGCCAAAGGCGCTCTTGCCATTGGCGGGATGGGCGGCGTTACCGGGGGTGATAACGGCCGTTTCCCTCCCCATCGGCGCTTCCGTCACCTACCCATCACTGCTGCTCGGCTCCCAATTCATCCTGGACGAGACAGCGCAATCGTTCCTCCTATTTTCGGCGCTGCTCTGGCTGGCGGCCGGGCTGTTCGCCGTCAGCTACCTGCAAAAAGATACGCAGCGGCCCCGCTTCTTCGCCTTCTACCTGCTGGCGATGGCCGGTAACTTCGGCCTGATCCTCACCGGCGACATGACCGGCTTCTACCTCTGGTTTGCCCTGATGAGCTTCGCCTCCTACGGTCTGGTTGTCCACACCGGCGACACGGCGGCGCGTTACGCCGGCCGCGTTTACATCATTTTGGTGGTGGTGGGCGAAGTGATTTTGTTCGCCGGACTGACCCAGATTTACATGGCGAGCGGCACGCTGCTCTTCAGCGAGCTGGCGGGGCAGCCGCTCAGCCATCTCAGCGCGGCGCTGATTTTCATCAGCTTTGGCATTAAGGCGGGCGTGGCGACGCTGCATCTCTGGCTGCCGCTGGCCCATCCGGCCGCCCCTATCCCGGCCAGCGCCGTGCTGAGCGGGGCGATGATCAAGGCGGGGCTGCTCGGCTGGCTGCGCTTTCTCGATCCGGTCGGGACGCCGCCGGAGTGGGGCGGCTGGATCATTTTGCTCGGCCTGCTGACGGCGTTCTATGGGGCAGCGCTGGGCGTCTCGCAAACCAACCCGAAGACGGTGCTGGCCTATTCCAGCATCAGCCAGATGGGGTTTATTATGGTTGGCGTGGGCGGCTGGCTGTTGACGGGTGAGGCGAGTGTGGGGATGTTAACGGCCGTTCTCCTCTACGCCACCCATCACGCCCTGGCCAAAGGAGCGCTCTTCCTCGGCGTCGCCTTCGCCGGGAGCGGGCGAACCGCGCCCGCGCTGCTGCTCCGGCCCGCGCTAGCCCTGGCCGGGCTGCCCTTTACCAGCGGCGCGGTGGCGAAAACGGCTCTGAAAACGGCCGTGGAAACGCTGCCGGGCAATTGGAAGGCGTTGCTAGAACTGCCGCTCTCGCTGGCGGCCGTCGGCACGACGCTGCTGATGGCCCGCTTCCTCTGGCTGATCTGGCGCAGCCCGGCGGCGAAGAAAGCGCCCGCCCGCGCCCAATGGGGCGTCTGGCTGGCGCTGCTCGGCGCGGTGGCGCTGCTGCTCTTCGTTCTGCCACTGGCCGCCCCGGCCATGCAGGAGAGCTTGAAGCCGGAGAAGTGGTGGCCCGCTATCTGGCCGATTCTGGTGGGTGTGGGGTTGGCGGCGGGCGCGGCGCGCCTCTGGCGCGGCCCGGCGCTGCCGCTGCTCCCGCCAGGTGACCTGGTTGTGCCGCTGGCCTGGGCGGCGCGGCGGCTGCAAGGGGCGGGCGTCCGCTTGATGGGCGCGTGGGAGGTGCTGGGGGAGAGGGTGGGAACGGCCGTTCACCCCCTCCAGACATTCCTCGCCCTCACCGACCGCTTTTCCCGTTGGGAGTGGCGCCTACGGACAGACTGGATTATCGCCGGGAGCGCTCTCCTGGTCCTGGCGTTAGGGATGCTGCTGTCGCTTTGGCTTGGGGTATAGTTAACAATCAAAGGTTAACAGTTAACTGTTAACCTTTGATTGTTAAATCCGAGTCAGCGTGAATTCTGTCACTTCGGGGGGGCAGTTGAAGCGGATGGGTTCGTTGGTCACGCCAACGCCTCGGCTGGTGTACAGCCACATCTCCCCCACTTTGTAGAGGCCCATGTCGTACTTGCGCCCTAGCTTGGGCAAAATGGGGGCGCCAATGCCCGGCAGTCGCACCTGTCCGCCATGAGAATGGCCGGATAGTTGCAAAGCCATGTTGGGGTAATGGGCGTAATCGTCGGCCAGGTCTGGCTCGTGGAGCAGGAGGATGACGGGAGCATCGGTCGGCGCGCCGACCAACGTCGCGTCCAGGTCCGGCTGGCCCGACCAGCCATCATCCAGCCCCGCCAGATAGAGATTGCCCGCTCCCTGGCTGATGGTGACGCCCTGGTTGATCAGATAGGGCAGACGCACTTCCCGCAGCGCGGTTTTGACCACCTCCACGCCTTCCCATAATTCGTGGTTGCCCATGATGGCGTACACTCCATGACGGGCGTTTAGACCAGCCAGAATAGGGGCCAATTCAAAGATTGCCTCTACGTTGTGCCAGACGTAGTCGCCGGTGAGGACGGTCAGGTCGGGTTGCAGGCTGTTGGCCAGGTCCACCGCTTCCTGAGCAAAGGAGGCTTTGACGAGCTTGCTCAGATGGATGTCGGTGAGTTGGACGATGCGGAAGCCGTCTAGCGAAGGGTGCAGCCCGCGAATGGGCAGCTCCAGGCGTTCCAAACCGAGTTGGTTCGCTTCATTGTTGCGCCGGACGTGGTGGACGCCCAACGTGCCCGCGCCAACGAGGGCCAGGCTGCCAGCGAGGAGGAATTTTCTTCGGCTCATGCGGGTTTGTTGGTTTAACATGGTAGCTGGTGGCTGGTGGCTGGTGGCTGGTGGACGGGTCACCGGCAACCGGCCACCGGCCACCGATCTCACTGCACAATCAGGCTCCGGTCAATTTCGGCCAGGGTTGCCGCGCCGCAGAGGCCCATAGCCAGGTCTATCTCGAAGCGGAGGATGTCGAGGACGCGCTCGACGCCTGGCTGACCGTTGTAGGTGAGGCCCCAGAGGATGGGGCGACCGACAGCCACGCCTTGCGCGCCGAGGGCGATGGCTTTGATGACGTCCGTGCCGCGCCGGATGCCGCCGTCGAGGAAGATGGGAAAACGGCCGTTTACCGCCGCCACAATCCCCGGTAACGCTTCCACCGTCGCCGGGGCGGTGTCTAACTGCCGCCCGCCATGATTGGAGACAAAAATTCCGGCCACGCCATAGTCCAACGCCTGTCGGGCGTCATCGGGATGGACGACGCCCTTCAGATAGACGGGCAAATCGGTGATTGAGCAGAGCCATTCCACATCCTTCCAGGAGAGCGACTGGTCAAAGAGCGAGGCGACGTAAGCGGCCAGCCCGGAATCTTTGAC
>CAYONK010000254.1:0-6865 GCA_964405285.1 uncultured Ardenticatenaceae bacterium | reverse complement strand
GAACGGCCGTTTCTCCAACTTGACTGGGTATAATCAGCCGCCAACGGCCGTTCCTTCATCCCCCGCCTGTCCCCGGACAAACCCGGTCAAAGGCCACATACAGCGTGGTGTACCCGGCCTGCACCTTCTCGCCACAGCGCAGACAGACCGCCTCTACCTCGTAGAGGCCCGCTAGAGAAGCGGGCTGCCAGGGGCCTAACTCATGCCCGTCGGCCGCCGCCCGCTCTTCGGCTTCCTGGATATGCCGTTGTAACTTGGCCTGGTCTCGTTCGTGTGACATCATTGTTCTCCTGCCTGGGGGTTGGCGAAACGGCCGTTTTCCTCCCCAGCCCCAATAGCCCAGGCAAGGGTGCTGCCGATCGGCCGCTCCGCCAGGGCTTAGCGCGTCGCGCCCCGCTGGCTGGCCGTCGCCCAGTTTTCGAGAAAATCCAACACTTCCTGATACTGACTTTGACGGACATCCTTGTAACTGGTGACGCGGAAACGCCGATGCAGCTCACGGAAAATCCCCTGGTAATGGTTCTTGGCCGGGTCCAGTTCGGTCATCTCGGTGGCGATAGCCATGACTTTGGCGGAGATGTCGGCCGCCTGCTCATCGGTGACTGCTTCACGCGGGGCAAGTTTCGTTTCCAGGGCGGTGATGCGTTTGCCGTATTGGCCGATGACGATGGCGGCTTTGTCAAGCCGGGCTATCATCCGCATCTGTTCCTCGGCCAGTTGGGCCACAGCCAGGGCGTTTTCGCGGATTTGTTGCAGCGCCAGCATCGCCTCCGGGTTGGCCTGCATCCAATCATCGGCGGCCGGGCGGTTGACGAAGGCATCGGCCAGAACCCGGTAACACTCCTGTTGGTATTGGATGAGACGGTCGCGAAAGGCAGGGTTTACCCGGTTGGCGTTGATGCCAAAGAGCCAGCCATTAACCATATCTAGCGGCAGGCATTGCATTTCGCGGCGCTGATCTGGTTGACCCTGCGTTGCCGTAACGACAACGCAGGGTAGGCATTATTTGGCCAGAACGGGGTCGCGGTTGATTCGTCGGTATTGAGCCGACCAATCGACGCCAAGATGTTCGCAAATGGGGCGTACCGGGATATAGACAGTCGGTTTGCCTGCCTGGTCGATCATCAGGGCGAGCAGTTCATCGCCATAGAATTCAATCGTTCTTTGTTCAAAGGGGACAAGCGCCCGACTTTCTTCTGTCATGATGCACCTTTTTGCGTATGAAGTGGTCTCGCCTGTGTGTGGCTGACCGCCCCTATCGTGCCCGGCTGCGCCTTTTGCGAGTCGCGGGAGGGGGGTGTGAAAACTTTGGTGGAGTTTTAGCGGGAAATGCGCTTGAGGGCAAGGGAGGAAAACGGCCGTTCTCTCCCCCACCCTGCCCCTGAGTTGTAACGGCAAAGTGGGCGGGTGGCAAGGGGGGAAAACGGCCGTTTGTCTCACCGCTACGCCACAATCGGCATAAACAAGTCTAGCTGCAACGTGTCCGGGTGCGCCCCATCCCCCCCAAGATGCTGCTCCAGCCATTGATGACGGCCGTTTTCATAACCACTATTCGCCACCCATTCCACCAACCGCTTCCAGGTCGGCGTGATATTCGCCACACCAACACAGCCGGTCACAGCATACAAACCACCGGCAAAGTCCTGCACCCGAATCTCCCCCTCCGGTTCCACCCCGGCATCCACTTCAATCCAGAATTCATAACCGTAGTTCGGGCTGCCAGGGGAGGGATTCGGATTGTTAAAGCCGTAAATCCGATGCTTCTCCGGCGCATCCAGCAAACCTTTCGGCCCGGCCCAGGCCACCAGGTTTTGCCAGGCCACTTCCTCCGGGCTGGGGCCAAAGCCATAAGCGACGGCCACCCGCAGCGGTTCCAGGTTGACGATTCTCACATTTAACGCATTCATTGATCAGGCTCCTTATTACTAGATGATGCTGCGCTACCTCTGGCGCAGTTGTTGCTTTCATTCTAGCCCCCTACCCTGACATCTCTTGTCAGGGTAAGATAGGCGTTGACGACGATAGCCGTGAAAATTGGAGAGATACTATGCGAGCCGACAGACTCATCACCTTATTGCTGTTGCTGCAAACGCGAGGGCGGATGTCGGCCAGCGCCCTGGCCCGCGAACTTGAGGTTTCCGAACGAACCATCTACCGCGACATCGAAGCCCTCAGCGCCTCAGGCGTGCCGGTTTATGGAGAAGCGGGGCGAGATGGCGGGTATCGCCTGGTGGACAGTTACCGTACCAGCCTGACTGGCCTCACCGAGCCGGAAGTGCGCGCCCTGTTCATGTTGCGTATCCCCGACGCGCTGGCGCAATTGGGGGTTGGCGACGAATGGCGCACCGCGATGCTCAAACTGGCGGCGGCGCTGCCCGCTTCGCGCCGCGAAGATGAAGAGAAGGCGCGGCAGCGCTTTTATCTGGATTCCACACCCTGGGAGGCGGCGACAACGGCCGTTCCCCACCTCCAGGTCGTCCATCAGGCCGTCTGGCAGACACAAAAGCTCCGCCTGACCTACGCGCTGCCTTTCCACGCCCTCACCGTCCATCACCTGGTAGAGCCGTATGGGCTGGTAGCCAAATCGGGCGACTGGTATCTGGTCTACTACCGGGACCGTTTCCGCGTGCAAAGCGTGGCCGGATTGCACGCGGCCGAAATGACAGATGAGGCATTTACCCGGCTGCCAGACTTCGATTTGGTCGAATTTTGGCGAACGTGGTGTCAACAGCAAGCGGCCCACCGCTCCGGCTACCGGGTCGAGGTGCGGGTCGCGGCGCAACTACTCCCAGAGATAACCCGTCATTACGCTGCTGACGAACCTGCCCCTGACCCACCACGCGCCTCGGCCGATGGTTGGGTCCGGTTAACGCTGCACTTTGAATCGCTGGAAGCAGCCCGGGCGCGGTTGCTACCGGCCGGGCAGGCCATTGAAGTGTTGGAACCGCTGGCCTTGCGTGCCAGCCTGGCCGATTATGCGCGGCAGATTCTGCGCCTGTACCGCTGAAAAACCATCCCCACTGCAAAAGCCGACGTCTGCCGACGGTGGGGCAAGCCATCGCCTGTTTCACAATGTATAGAGCAAAACGGCCGTTCTCTCCCCCACCCTGCCCCTAAGTTTTAACGGCAAAGTGGGCTGGCGGTAAGGAGATAACGGCCGTTCTCCTCCACCCCATCTTCGCTTAACCAGACTTGCCGATAACGGCCGTTCTCCCTCCTTCTCCTCTCCAACCAACACCCCCGCGCTTCCCACGCCTGCTCTCCCCAGAAACACCCGCCCGCCCACGCCTTGTGATCGCCGGGCTCTCCCCCTTTGTTTTCTCCCCGTGTCGTACTATGCGCAATGATTGTCGGCTTGTTTGCAGCATCCCTCTTCACCCCAGACGACAAAACAGCCTGGCGGCTGTAGGTCGGTGAGATTGGACTGGCATTGGGCCGGTCCGGGAAACCAAATCTAACCGGAGGTGATGAGATGACGATAACAGTAGTTTCTCTATACGTGGACGGCAGCTGCCGCGGCAATCCTGGGCCGGGCGGTTACTGTGCGATTCTGCAAGCCGGTAGTCAGGAAAAAGTGCTGGTGGGCGGTGACAACCAGACGACCAACAACCGGATGGAATTAACAGCGGTGTTGGTGGGCTTGCAGGCGCTCAAACGGCCGTGCGCCGTGACGGTGGTCACCGACAGCCAGTACGTAGCTATTGTACTGCAAGGCGGCAAGGCCAAAGCCAACCAAAGCCTGGTGCAGCAGGTGCGGACGTTGGCAGCCAGGCACGAAGTCACGGTGCAGTGGGTCGCCGGACACAGCGGGTATGATCTCAATGAGCGTTGCGACCGGCTGGCATACGCCGAGGCGACACGGCGGCTGAGAGGGGCTTCGGCGACATGTCTAGCAGGCGTGCAGGAGGTGTGACCAATGTGCCGGGTTGTCAACTTCAAGCAGTATAGCTCAGTGGCGGCGCTAAACCAGGCGTTTGGCGACCGCTGGCGCTACATCGGCCGGGTTAACCCACGGAATGGTCTGGCGGCGTCGCCATTGGCCAACCCGTTCAAGGCCAGCGACTACGGCGGGCAGCGGGGGGTGACGCTGGACGATTACCGCCACTGGTTATGGGGCCGAATCGTGGCGGGGGACGCGGCGGTGCTGGCGGCGCTGCGGGGCATCACGGCCGAGACGGTGTTGGTCTGCTGGTGCAAGCCGGGGCCGTGTCATGGGGATGTGGTGGCGGCGGCGGCGCGGTGGGTACGAGAGCAGCAGGGGCGGACCGCCTTTGTTAGCGGCCATCGGGATTTGACTGAGAGGGAGTTTACCCGGCATTACCCGCCGCAGTTGGATAAGGCCATCGCCGCCGGTCACCAGTTTGTCGTGGGTGATGCGCCAGGGGCGGATGCGTTGGCGCAGCGGTATTTATTGGAGCGCGTACCAGCGTCACGAATCACGGTGTATCACGCCGGTCGGCGGGCGCGTTGTTGCTTTGCCGGGCTGTCGGCGCGGGGCGGTTTTGCCAGTCAGACGGCCAAAGACGCGGCGATGACGGCCGTTTCCGGTTATGACATTGCCTGGGTGCGACCGGGCAAAGAGATGTCGGGCACGGCGCGTAATCTGGCGCGACGGTAAGTGAACGGGCAGAACGGCCGTTGTCGCTTCTCAGGCAACGGCCGTTTTGCGTTTATAGCCAATTAATACAAAAAGGAGAGACCCCACATGTTCACCGAATACATCTTCACCGGTATCGCCCGCCTGATGACCAGCCGCTGGGCGCGAGAGCGCGACGAACACCACAGCCCCTACGAGGACAGCCTCACCGCCCGACTCGGCCCCTTGCGCCTGAGCGCCAACTACTGCTTCGTCCTCGACCACCGTGACGCCAGCGTCAGCCTGACGCTCCCCCTCCCCTGCGGCCAGCTGCACCTGAGCTACACCGTCTGCCTGGGCGAAGAGCAAGTGCGGCAGACAGGGTGGAACGTGAGGAAAATGATCAATTGTTAATAGCCAATTGTCAATAGCCCGCCCTGAGCCTGTCGAAGGGGTCAACGGGCCACCAGCGACCGGCAACCAGCAACCGGCAACAGGCCACAGGCCACCGGCCCCATATATATAGGAAGAGAGGCAGTCCCAACAGGCTGCCTCTTTTGCGTTTCTAGGCCAGATAAGGAGAAAGATGATGGACCAGCAACCAGACCCGAAGAAAGCGATTTACCTCAAACCCAACCAGCGGCGCGTGCCGGGCGGTCAGCGCAGCCAGAAGCCGAAGCGCGAGAAGGCATCACCGTGGGAAGCCCACCAGAGCGACCAGGCCCTCGACGCCTGGGGAGTGGCCTTACGCGCCCTACGCCGTGCCGGGAAGTGGGAGGAGTAGTCAGTTAGTCGAGTAGTCCAGTAGTCAAGTAGTCGGGGAGTTGGGGGGGCGAAACGGCCGTTCCCCCTCCAACTCCCCACCAGCCACCAGCCACCAATCACAAGGAGCAAGAAAATGACCACCATCCGTTTTAACGACAATCGCGGCGATTTCGCCTACCCCTTTCTGCCGGCCGACCTCGGTTGGCACATCGTCTCCCGCCCCCTCGGCGGCGAAGCGGCGCTGGAAGAGATAGCCAGCGCCCCCACCCCCACGCTGCGCTGGGTCAAAGACGACAAAGCCCTCGACCTCGTCATCCCCGACCCGGCCGACAGCGCCGCGCCACCCCTGAGCAGCGGCCCATTCCTGGAACAGGCCGGGCTGCGCCTCTCCCTGGCCAACGGCGGTTACGTCCTCTCCAAACGCCTCTCGCGCATCATGCGGCCGTTCCGCTATTGGGGCTTCTTCGCCGCCGATGCGGTAACCATCGAGTACAACCACGACCTCGACCCGCGCCTCTGGGACGGCAGCGGCCAGGTCAGCCGCGGCTTCATCCAACGGCTGGCCGACCGCCTCTACCCGGAACGTGCCGACCAGCCGCGCGCCGAACGCCGCCGTCGCCGGGAACTGCTGACCAGCAACCGCTTCGAGGTCACCACCCTGCACAGCGGCGGCCAGGACAAAGGCCACGTCTACGTCATCGAAGACCTGGCCGTAGACTTCATGTTCCCGGCCGGTAGCGCCAAACAAGAGCTGCAACTGCACGATGGGCGCGTCTTCGTCGGCCTGCACCCCGTCCACAGCGAAGACCAGATGTGTCTGGACGCCCAAAGCCTCATCAACCTCCATCCCCTCTTCCAGCCAGAGCAGCTGCTGGCCTGGTTGGGCCTGGAGAGCGAACTGTTCCTGGCCAGCATCCGCGACGGCCGTTTACAGACCCTGCTCGACCGTCTCCACAGCGCCGACTCCCCCGACGAGCTGGAAGCGCTGGCCGACTGGCATCTGGGCGACTACCTCGCCAGCGGCGGCTGCCTGATGTGGTTCGCCGGGATGGTCAAAGCGGCGGCGCGGCAGCATCTGAACCGGCTGGGCGGGCGGGCCAGCAAACTGCGCGTCCCCATCCCCGCTGGGCGCTACTACCTCTTCCCGGCGGCCATCGGCGAGCGCGATGTGCCGCCCGGCTAGGTCGAACTGGACCCGGCGAGCGCCACCGCCTGGGTCAACGACCAGGATTGGCTGAGCTACATCGTCGGCGTCCTGGGCGGCTGCGACGGCGACGACGCCGTCTGGGTCTTCCCCTTCCGCGACCGGGGCGCGGCGGGCGAGCGGCGCGTCCTGCTCTGGCGCAGCCCCAACCAGGTGGGCGAGTACATCCTGCTGCGCCCCACCGCCAAGAGCCATCCCCTTGTCTGGCAGACCGCAGCCGGGCCGCTCAGCGACCCGGCGCTGTCCAGCGACCGCCTGCCGCCCCGGATAGACAGCCAGGCCATCGCCTACGGTTCCCTGACCGCCGCCACCGCTGACAG
>CAYONK010000253.1:0-6886 GCA_964405285.1 uncultured Ardenticatenaceae bacterium | reverse complement strand
CGTCGCGTTTTCAAAGAGTATTACCCCTCAAAATTAGAAAGTTGAGGTACTAGTAAGAGATCAACCGGGCAACTCGCCAATCAACAAGGCAATCAACTTGCCTACAACCGAAGTTTACCGGATGATAGGCAGGCTGGCGAGTGCAGCCACAGAAACTTAACGAAGGACCAAGAAAATGAGACAGGATTCCCATCCCTTTAGCCGCGCCTTATGGCGCATTTACAACCGACCAGAGAAGCCGCAGCCCTGGGCCGCTGGCGGTAATCTGCCCTGGAACGACCCGGAGTTTTCCGCCCGGATGTTGCGCGAGCATTTAGATGAGAGTCACGGCGCGGCGACGCGCCAGACGGCCGAACGGCACATCTTGTTGGATTGGTTATGGGGGCAGTTGGGTCTGCAACCCGGAGCGCGAGTGTTGGACGTAACCTGCGGCCCAGGGTTGTATACCGTCCCTCTAGCCAAACGAGGCTGCCAGGTAACGGCCGTTGATTTCAGCCCCGCCTCCATCGCCTACGCCCGCCAACTGGCGGAGGATGAAGGGGTGGCAGCGCGCTGCGCCTTTACGGAGCAGGATGTGCGCGAGGCGGTGTGGGAAACGGCCGTTTACGACGCCGCTCTCTTCCTCTACGGCCAACTGGCCGTTTTCACCCGCGCCGAGGCAGAGGCGCTGTTGGCTAAAATCGCCAGGGCGCTCAAGCCGGGAGGTAAATTGATCGTCGAACTGCTCAACCAGGAGCGGGTAGACAAGAAAAATAGCACCTGGTGGTACAGTGACGACACCGGCCTCTGGGGAGACGCTCCCTTTCTTCATCTGGGCGAACGGTTCTGGAACGAGCAGGAGAAGATTTCGGTCGAGCGCTTTTACGTGTTACATCTGGAAAACGGCCGTTTAGACGAAATCCACCTCTGCGACCAGACCTACTCTGTCGAGGATGTGGTGGGGATGATGGGGCGGGCGGGATTAACGGCCGTTACCCCCCACCCCGCCTGGGCCGGTCTGCCGCTTTACGATGCAAACGAATGGGTAGCCTATCTGGCGGAGAGAGTGGATAGTTGATAGTTGATAGTTGATAGTTGGGAGTTGATAGTGGAAGCAAACTGTCAACTTCCAACTCCCAACTATCAACTGTTCTTCCTCAAACTGGCGATAAACCCCACCATCAGCCCGGCGGCCAGGCCAAACAGGGCAAAACCAAGCTGCTTGGCCCGCTGGCGCAGCGGCGAATCGCCGATTGGCGCGGGCAGCGCTTCGTAAGCCTCTGAGAGAGGGTGAGGGGCGGGTTCCGGCTGGACCAACGCCGCCGTAATCCGTTCCCGGCGCACGGCAATGGCGTTGTTGGCCGGTTTCACCTGCGACCCGTAGCGATTGGCGTAGACTTTGGTGAATTCTGCGCCAAAAAAGAAAATCTGGGCGGAATAGTAAATCCAGAGCAGGGTCACAACCAGCGATCCGGCCGCGCCATAGGCGGACGCCACGCTGCTATACCGGAGATAGATGCCGATAAGAGAATTACCGAGGGCGAAGAAAACGGCCGTTACCACCGCTCCCAACCAGACATCCCGCCAGGCCACATGCGCATCCGGCAAGCTGCGAAAGATAACGGCAAACAAAATCACCGGCATCACAAAAAAGATCAGCAAGCTAACCGGCTGATTGGTGACAACGGCAGAAAATCCAGGGAAAAAATCAGCCAGCAAATCCTCTACAATCGAAAACAGCGTATTCAACAAAAAGGTCACCACCAGCAAAAAGCCAATGCCCAGAACCAGGAGAAAAGCAGATAAGCGCGTTTGCAAGAAATACAACACCCCACTCAAGCCATTAGGAATCTCCGGCTCTACCCCCCAGATCGTGTTCAATGCGCGCTTCAAATGATTAAACACCCCGGTCGCGCCCCAAATCAAAACCCCGGCGCTCGCTATCGTCGCCCACAGACCGGCCCCGCCTTGTCCGGTTGCCTGAAGCAACCCAGAGACGATATTCGTCACCTCACCGCCCAGATTCTCCTGTGCAAACTCCAGAAGCAATGCCTGCACATCCTCACGCTGTAACACCCGGTTCGCAATTGCCACCACCAACACCAACAATGGCGCCAAAGAAAAGATCGTGTAATAAGCCAGCGCCGCCGCCAACATAGACGCCTTGTCCTCATTCCACTTAATGCCAGCGTCACGCAGCAGCATAAAAATCGCCTTCAACGTATTCATAAGCATCCAAGCAAAAGAGCAATCAAGAGTATTCCCAATAATGTCTAATCTTGATACCCTCCACATCTCCACAATTTGTCACTACGTATCCGCCTAAAATTCTACCACGCCTACCTGAATACTACCTCATCTACCCCTCACGAAACTCGTTAAAACAACCAAATTAAGGTACAATTAGACCTGTAAAAAATCATGATTTCGGGTCATTTGCCACCCCGTTTGTTGGTGGCCTTTTTTGTGTAAAACACGCAACGCCAAGCGCACCAGCACCCCGTTTCACAACCCGAATCACGGAGGATTCCTTTGGAAATCGGCACAATCAACACCATAGACATCAACCAGGAGATGCGTAACTCCTACCTCGATTACGCCATGAGCGTTATCGTCGCTCGCGCCTTGCCCGACGCGCGAGATGGCCTTAAGCCAGTTCACCGGCGTATCCTCTACGCCATGCATGATATGGGCATCCGCTTCAACACCCCGCACCGCAAAAGCGCTCGTATTGTTGGTGAGGTGTTGGGTAAATATCATCCGCACGGCGATTCCTCCGTCTACGACGCTATGGTTCGTATGGCCCAGGATTTCTCAATGCGCTACATGCTGGTGGATGGTCAGGGCAACTTTGGCAGCATAGATGGCGACAGCGCAGCCGCCATGCGCTACACCGAAGCCCGCATGGCCCGCATCGCCAACGAGCTGCTCGAAGACATAGACAAAAATACAGTAGACTTCGTCCCCAACTTCGACGACAGCCTCACCGAACCCGACCTGCTGCCCGCCCGCCTGCCTAATCTGCTGCTCAACGGCTCCTCCGGCATCGCCGTCGGGATGGCTACCAACATCCCGCCCCACAATCTCAACGAAATCTGCGACGCCATCATCCACCTGATTGACCGGCAAGATGATTGGGAAGAAGTGACCCTCGACGACCTGATGCAATTCGTCAAAGGCCCGGACTTCCCCACCGGCGGCATCCTGCTTGGCAGCGAAGGCATCCGCAGCGCCTACGCCACCGGCCGAGGGCGTGTGGTGATCCGCGCCGTCGCCGAAATCGAAGAAATCCCTGGCAAAACAGACCGGCAGCGGATCAACATCACCCAAATCCCCTTCCAGGTGAATAAATCCATGCTTATCGAGCGCATCGCCGAGTTGGCCACCAGCGGCGTCATCCCCGACATCTCCGACTTGCGCGACGCCTCCGACCGGCAAGGTATCTCCATCATCATCGAATTGAAGCGGGGCACGCAGCCGATGAAAGTGCTGAATCAGCTCTACAAGCACACGGCGCTGCAAACCTCCTTCGGCGTGCAGATGTTGGCCCTGGTGGATAAGCAGCCGCGCCTGCTCTCGCTAAAACGCGCCTTGCAGATTCACATTGACCACCGGGTGGAGGTGATCACTCGCCGCACCGAATTCGACCTGGACAAAGCATTGAAACGGCAGCATATTCTGGCCGGGCTGTTGATCGCCCTGGACCACCTGGACGAGGTGATTGAGACCATTCGCCGTTCGCCCGACGTGGAAACAGCCCGCAACCGCCTGATGGAAAACTTCGGCCTCACCGAAGTTCAGGCGGTTGCCATTTTGGATATGCAGTTGCGCCGTCTGGCCGCGCTGGAACGGCAAAAGATCGAAGACGAACACAAGGAAGTCACGCTGCACATCGAGTATCTGCGCGGGCTGTTGGAGGATCAGGGCAAAATTCTGCAAATTATCAAAGAGGATTTGCAGATGATCAAGGAGCAGTATGGCGATGAGCGGCGTTCGCAAATTGCCTATGAGCTAGATTCCGACATTAACATGGAAGACTTGATCAAGGACGAGGACGTCTTCATCTCGATCACGCAGCGGGGGTACGTGAAACGGACGCCGGTGACGGCATACCGGCTGCAAGGGCGAGGCGGCAAAGGGCTGATCGGCATGACCACCCGCGACCAGGACCAACTTGAGCATCTGTTCGCCGCCGGGACGCTGAACACGATCCTCTTCTTCTCCAATTTCGGCAAGGTGTATGCGATTAAGGCGTATGAGATCCCGGAATTAGACCGTACAGCGAAGGGGACGAATCTGATGAACATTCTGCCCCTGCTGCCGGAGGAGAAGATAACGGCCGCTTTGCCGGTGATGGAGTTCGACGACGCTGAATACCTGGTTATGGTGACGGTGAAGGGGCGAATTAAGCGGGTAGAGGTGAGTCAGTTCCAAAATGTGCGCCCAAGCGGGCTGATCGCCATCTTGTTGGATGAAGGGGATCAGTTGAATTGGGTGAAGCTGACACATGGTGAACAGGACATCATCCTGGCGAGCGAGCAGGGGCGGGGCATTCGCTTTAGCGAAGAAGACGTACGACCGATGGGCCGGGCGGCGGCCGGCGTGAAAGCGATGAGTTTGAACGATTGGGACCGCATTGCCGGAGCCGACGTGGTTTCGCCAGGGGATGATTTGTTGGTAATTACGGAGAAGGGATATGGTAAGCGGACGCCGTTGGATGAATATCGCCAGCAAGGGCGTTACGGCCAGGGTGTGCGGGCGATGATCCTTTCCCCGGAACGGACAGGTAGGATTGTGAGCGCGCGGGTCGTTAAGGCCGGGGATGAGGTGACGTGTATTTCGGCCAATGGCATTATTCTGCGCACGGAGGCGAATACAATCTCGCAGCAGGGGCGGCACACGCAAGGGGTGCGGGTGATGGATTTGCGCTCCGGCGACATGGTTGCTTCGGTGGCGGTGCTGCGTGAAGGCAAGCTCTCGCGCGGGCATGAGGAAAACGGGAATGGGAATGGGGCGGAAACGGCCGTTTCTCCCATTTCTCCCCCCACCCCCACCGAAGATCCATCGGCGCAGGCCGACTGATCAGCCATCGCCCCATCTACGCCCTGTAACAGCCTAAAAAAAGGCGTCGTCAGCCCTGACGACGCCTTTTTTCTGCCATGCGGAGGGGTTGCCTGTCACATTCATAATTTATGCTATAATGCTTGGCGCAGAGTTACACGAAGGTTGAAAGATTATGACATCAAGTTCGCCTAATCGTCGTCCGCCATCGGCAGTGCGGCTGCCCGCATGGGCGTTGGGACTCATCGGGATAGCCCTTCTCC
The DNA here is from genome assembly GCA_964405285.1 of uncultured Ardenticatenaceae bacterium. Classification (GTDB taxonomy): domain Bacteria; phylum Chloroflexota; class Anaerolineae; order Promineifilales; family Promineifilaceae; genus Leptovillus. The sequence goes on along the minus strand of CAYONK010000253.1, from coordinate 1,583 downwards.
TGATTTTGGTGGGGAGTTCAATCTGGTTATTTCGAGCAGTGCGAGAGATGACGGCTGCCTGGGAAGTCACCAATCCTGACTTTGGCGTTGTGGAAGAGCCGGTTGTTTCCGCCAACCAAACGCCGGGCAACCCGGTGACTGCTACCAGAACGCCAAACTCTCCCGCACCCGTACTCAGCCTGGCTACAGAGAATATCCCGCCCTGGCGCGGCCAAGAGCGCGTTACCATCTTGCTGCTTGGCATTGATCAGCGCTGCGATGAAACCGGCCCAAACCACACCGACAGCATGATGCTGGTGACAATTGACCCGGTAGGGTTGTCGGCTGGTATCTTGAGCCTGCCACGCGACATGTGGGTGGACATCCCCAACGTGGGTGTGGATCGGATTAATCAGGCCAATTATTATGGCGAGGCGTATAACTACCCAGGCGGCGGCCCGGCATTGGCCATTGAGACCGTCGAAGCCTTGATCGGGGTGAAAATTCACTATTATGCGGCGGTCAATTTTGATGCGTTCGTTGAGATCGTGGATGAGATCGGCGGCATAGACATCATTGTGCCGGAAGCGATTGATGATCCGACCTATCCTGACCGCTGCTATGGCTATGAGCCGTTCAGCATTGCCGCCGGCGAGCAGCATCTGGATGGGGCAATGGCGCTGAAGTATGCGCGTACACGGGCGACGTTCGGCGGTGACGTTGATCGCGCCGCCCGCCAGCAGGCGGTCGTTCTGGCGGTGCGGGAGCGTGTTTTACGGCTGGAGATGCTGCCGCAGCTGATTAGAAGCGCCCCAGCCATCTGGCAGACGCTCCAGGGAAACGTGCGCACCAACATGACGTTGGAGGAGGCGCTGCAATTGGCGCTGCTGGTCCAGGATATTCCCCGGAGCAGTATTAAAACGGCCGTTATAGACTACGATTACGTCTACCCGGAAATCACCCCAGATGGCCGCCAGGTACTTGTCCCGATTCGGGACAACATTCGCCAACTACGTCTCTCACTGTTCACGCCTCCGGCTATCCCCACCCCCCAAATCGAAAACTTACCGGCGCTGATGGCCAATGAAAATGCGCGCGTCGCTGTGTATAACGGAACGGCCGTTTTTGGTCTAGCCGGGGATACCCAGGCTTACCTCCTGGCCAACAACGTCAACGTCACCGCAGTCGGCAACGCCGACGCCGCCACGTATCGCATGACGCAAATCATTGATTACGGCAATCATCCCAACACCCAGCGCTTCCTGATTCAACTGATGGGCATCCCACCGCTAAACGTCAGCAACGGGGAAAACCCGGAAGGCGACTTCGATCTCCTGATCATCCTGGGCAACGATTGGCGCGTGCCGGATCAATAGTCTGGAACGAGCTTGCGGGTTCCGCCAACTCCCAGGCTCTATCACACCAAATCGAACATCTTAGCAGAGGAGAGCAATGCGCATACCGGGCTGGTCGTGCCTGCTTATTGGCTTTCTATTCACAACCATAGCCTGCCAACCCATTGCCGATGAAAACGGGAATCGGCCTTACGTGGAGCCAGCCGTGACCTTTGCGGTGGAGCCAACGGCCGTTGCTCGCCAACCTAC
>CAYONK010000252.1:4451-6894 GCA_964405285.1 uncultured Ardenticatenaceae bacterium | reverse complement strand
GGACACAGATGAACACAGATTTCACCGCTTTCATCTGTGTTCATCTGTGAAAATCCGTGTCCTATCGTCTTCAAGAAGCGAATGTGCTTGATTTGTGGCTAGAAAACGATTGCCCTGAGGGATTTCTCATCTCGGTTGACATCTCGCTGGCTCTGTGCCATAATGCGCCCATCATTACCATTCATTTGCAGCAAACGCTGCCCGCCATCCTAATGACAAGGAGGTGGTGCTTATGGATAGTTATTTAGCTAGTCGCACCGTAGCACTGCCTCCTCGTTCGGGATAAGTAGTGCTACGGTGCAAGAAAGGCCCTGTCTTCGGATGGGGTCTTTCGCTTTAAGAGGTAGTCGTGAGTCGGGTAGTCGTTAGTCTTGTAGTCGTTAGTCGCTGGTGACTACTCGACTACAAGACTACCCCACTACTCGACTACTCAACTACTCGACTAAAGGATTAAAAATGACCCCAATTCCCGTCATCCTCTTCGGCGTCGGTGGCGTTGGCGCGGCGGCGCTGCGGCAGATCGTCAACGGCCGTTCCACCACCGCCACCCGCAACCAGATTCACTTCAACCTCGTCGCCGTTTGCGACAGCCAGACCTGGCGGCTGGAGCCGGGCGGCCTGTCAGATGCCGCCCTGTTGGACATTGTGGCCGCTAAAGCGGCCGGGCAGCCGGTGGGCGAGAAACGGCCGTCTAACCTGGCGATCATCAACCACCTGGCCGAGTTGGGGCTGGAGCGGGTGGTGGTGGTGGATGTAACGGCCGTTGCCGGCCTGGAACCCACCCTCGACCGCGCCCTCGAACTCGGCTACGGCCTCGTCCTGGCCAACAAAAAAGCGTTCGCCGGACCCTGGGCGACCGCCCAACGCTACTTCAACCATCCCCGCGTCCGCCACGAATCCACCGTCGGCGGCGGCCAGCCCGTCATCGCCACCCTGCGCTACCTGCTCGACACCAACGACCCTATCCAGGCCATCGAAGGGCAGCTCAGCGGCACGCTCGGCTACATTTGCCAGCAGCTAGACCGCGACACCTCGCTCTCCCAGGCCATCGCCGAGGCCAAACAGCGCGGCTACACCGAACCCGACCCCCGCGACGACCTGGGCGGCATGGACGTGGTGCGGAAAGTCCTCATCCTCGGCCGGATGGCCGGGTGGCCGCTCGAAGTGGCTGACATCAGCGTGGAATCGCTTTACACCCCCGACCTGGCCGACCTCAGCGTCGGCGAATTCCTGAAAGAAGCAACCCGGCTAGATGAGCCGATGCGCCAGCGCGTCGCCGCCGCCCGCGCCAACGGCCAGGTCTTGCGCTACGTCGCCCGCGTCACGGCCGATGGAGGCACGGTGGGCTTGCAGCCGGTCCCGGCCGGCAGCGCCCTGGCCAACCTCAAATACGTCAGCTTCCGCACCGGCCATTACGACGACGAACCGCTGATGATCTGCGGCAAAGGGGCGGGCGTGGAGATGACCGCCGCCGGGGTCATCGGCGACATGATAGACCTGGTGCGGGAAGCGTTTAGCTAGAGCGAGAGCTAGAGCTAGAGTAAGAACGCCACCCTCTAGCTCTAGCTCTAGCTTCAAGGAGGAACGTGATGAAATGGATCAAGGCCATCGCCGGGGGACTGCTCGGCTTGCTGCTGCTGGTGATGATTTTGTTTGTCGGCCTCATTCTGGCAGATGAATTGAGCGGGCCGAAAACGGTTGATTTCGCCAACGTCACCTATTCTAATGAAGATGGCGTAACGCTGCTCGGCTATCTGGCCCGGCCGGATGGCGAAGGCCCCTTCCCCGCCGTCCTCATGCTGCATGAGTGGTGGGGGTTGAACGAGGGCATCACCCAATTGGCCGACGCCCTGGCCGAACAGGGCTACGTCGTCTTCGTCCCAGATGCTTATCGCGGCAGGCTGGCGACCCAGGTTCCCTTCGCCCTTTATCTGCGCCTCAGCACACCAGAGACGGAGATTCACGCCGACCTGGATGCCGGACTGGACTATTTGCGCGATCTGACGGACGTAGACCCGGCGCGGGTGGCGACGGTGGGCTTTTGCTTTGGCGGGCAGCAATCGCTGCAAATGAGCCTGCGTCGGCCGGACGACCTGGCGGCGACGGTGATGCTCTACGGATCATTGGTGACAGAGGCGGCGCAATTGGGGCCGCTGCGCGATCAACCTTTCTTGGGCATCTTCGGCGCGACCGACACGCAAATCCCGCTGAGCGAAGTGCGGGCGTTTGAAGCGGCGCTGAACAGCCTGAACGCCCCGGCCACCATCACCATTTACGAGGGCGTCGGCCACGCCTTCGTCACAGAAGAGAATTACAACCGGCCGGGCGCGGCCGGCGAAGCGTGGCGGCAAATCAGCGACTTCCTGGCGGCCCATCTACAAGAATAAAAGAGCTTGCAACCGCGGAGATGTGCAAAGTCCTTGACAAGACTTAGAACATCTCC
>CAYONK010000252.1:0-4441 GCA_964405285.1 uncultured Ardenticatenaceae bacterium | reverse complement strand
ATCTCCGCGGTTAAACAATTCAGGCAGCATTTATGGAAAAGGCGATTGGCATTGTGGCTGGGGTGGGGCCGTTTGCCGGGTTGGATTTGTTGGGTAAGGTGTTGGCGGAAACGGCCGTTTCCCTTGACCAGCACCACCTCCCCATCTACAGCCTCTCCCAACCGGGCGAAATCGTGGACCGGACGGAATACCTGCTCGGTCTGGTGGCCGAGAATCCGGCTTACGCCATCGCCCGGCAACTGCAAAAGCTGGCCGCGATGGGCGCGGCCGTCGCCGGAATCCCTTGCAACACCGCCCACGCCCCGGCCATCTTCAACATCATCCGGGCCGAATTGGCCGCCGCCCACTGCCCCATCCACCTGCTGCACATGATTGAGGAGGTCGGCCGCTTCCTGGCGGAGAAGCATCCGGACATCGAGCGCATCGGCGTTCTCTCCACAACCGGGACGTACCGGGCGGCCATTTATCCGCAAGTTCTGGCGGCGGCCGGTTATCAGGCCATCATCCCGGAGGAAGGGATGCAGGTGGAACGGGTCCACCCGGCCATCTACGACCCGGTTTATGGCGTAAAGGCGACCGGGGTAGCGACAGAACGGGCGAGGGGGGATTTGTTAACGGCCGTTGCCGCCCTCCGCGACCGCGGCGCCCAGGCCATCATCCTCGGCTGCACCGAAATGCCCCTGGCCCTGCCCGAAAAAGAGCTAGACGGCCTGCCCGCCATTGATCCTACCCGCATCCTCGCCCGCGCCCTCATCCGCGAAGCAAATGCGAGTAAGTTGGTAGTTGGTAGTTGGTAGTTGGTAGTTACCTGCCACCGGCAACCGGCAACCGGCTTGATTTTTATTGCCGCATATACTATACTCCCCCACAGTATATTGTGAAACAAGGAGCAACCTGCAACTATGCCCATGTACAACTTTGTCTGCCAGGCGTGCGGACGGCCGTTTGAGAAAAAATTGCGGATGTCGGAAGCGGGCGACGCCCAAGATTGCCCTACTTGCGGCAGCGGCGACACCCGGAAATCTATCGGCGCGGTGGCCGTAGGCGGTTTTTCCCGCAGCAGCAGCATGGCGCTACCGGTGCAGCAGCCAGCGCGCAGCCCCTTCTCTTGAGTGGGCGGCTGTTAGCCAGCGGTTCGCTGGTCTAATTATCCAGACTAAGACCTGACAGGTTTTCCAAACCTGTCAGGTCTGTTTAAGAGCTATGAAAGTCGAGTCAACGGCCGTTAAAGAAAACATGCAAAACCGTCTGCGCCGCATCGAAGGGCAGGTGCGCGGCGTCCAGCGCATGGTGGACGAGGAGCGCGACTGCCGCGAGATTGTGCAGCAGCTCAAGGCGATACAGGCGGCGGCCCGCAACGCGACCAACGAATTCATCCAGGCGTATGCCCGCGAATGCCTGCTGCAAGAGGACAAACCGTCGCAGGAGCGGGCCGCGCTGGTGGATGATCTCCTGACCATGTTAACAAGGATAGACACGTAATGGCACATGCAAAACAGGCGCAATTGCGCTGGACAGGCGAAAATTTCAACTTCAAGACCACCCTGGGGTCCGGCTACGAATTCCCTATGAATGGACCGGTAGCTGGCGCGCAAGGTGGGGGGCCAATGGAATTCTTGCTGGCGGGGGTCGCCGGCTGCACCGGCGTGGACGTTCTCTCCATCCTGGAAAAGATGCGCCAGAATGTGCAAGGCCTGACGGTGGAGATCGAAGGCGACCGGGCGGAGGATTACCCGATGGTCTACACGGATGTGAAGATCATCTATCGGTTGAAGGGAAAGGGGATTGAGGAAACGGCCGTTGCCAAAGCCATCGAACTCTCCATGACCAAATACTGCTCGGCGAGCATCATGTTCAAGCGGGCGGGAGCCAACGTCAGCACCGAATTCCACATTGAAGAAGTGTAGTGGGACTAGGATTGGAGATTGGAGACTGATTCAATCTCCAATCTCCTCAAATTTCCGAAAAAAACCCCGGAGAGGGAAGCAAACCGTTTGCTGGTCAGGTTGGTGGCGTTGGTATGTTAGCGAATCTCTTAGCGGCCAATGACAGATGTTGGCTCCGGCCTCATCACGCCGCCGAAAGCGAGCGGGCACGCTAGAGGAGATTCAATGACGCGCAACCTGACCCGGTTTACATGTCATCCGGGGCGGTTATGGCATTCAGTTGTTAAGGGCTACAAACACATTATAGAATGGGCGGGAAACGGCCGTCAATGCCCAATTCTTAAAATATCCCCCTCCGGCATCCATCAGCCATCATTTGCTTCGATCACCTGCTCTGTCGTCCGGTAAATTTCCTCCAACGAACTACCCCGCGCCCGCTCCACCCGGTCAATGCGCTTCTGGAATTGAGCGGTAGCGTACTCTACAAACTCTGACTCCTGCAAACCGAACGGGATAGGATCATAACAGGAGAAGGCGTCGCCAATGACCCCCAGGCCCGGAAGTAGCAGTTCGTTCATCGTCTCCTCAACCACCTCCCACAAACTATCATCTTCTGCCACCAGGCGGGAGATCAGGAAAATGCCGTAAGCGATGTGGCGCGATTCGTCCTGCTTCAGCAATTGCACCCCGCGCCGCACGCCGGGCATCAGGTTGTTGCGCTCCAGCACGGTGAAGTAAGAGTGATAGCCGGTCTCGGCCAGCATTCCTTCAACCAGTAAATTGTAAGTCACAGATGCTTTGATTTGCGCGGCCGGCGACTGGTTGTGGCGGAGCGCTTGCAAGGTCTGCGGCAGCGCTTCATAGAAAATGGCCCGGTAGTTGGGCGTATGGTAATGGCTCAGGTCGAAGCCGCTGTGGAACACATCTGCCAAAACGCGATGGAAAAAATCGGTATGTTTCGCCTCCTCAAAGAGGAACGTGGTCAGATACATCTCTTCTTCCAGGCGGCCTTCGGCAGCAATCACCTGGATCAGCGGCAGCAAATCCAGGGTAACAGCCTCTTCGCCAGCCTGGAACAGGGCCGTCAGACGAAGCAGCAAATCCTGCTCCTCCGGTTGCAGGCTTTGCCAATCCGCTGCGTCCTGGCTGAGATCAATATCGCTGGGATTCCAGATACCGAACTTCTTCGCTTTCTCGTACAGGCGCATGGGTGGGCTGCTGCGCTGCAACCCGCGCGTCGTGGTCACAAATCCGTTATGGTGGGGCATCGTCATCCTCCTGGGTAACAACTGTTCACTCTCTTCATGGCTGACATTTTTCAAGACATTTCCGAGAAGCGAACGCCATGATAAAAATCTGTCAGGTCTTGCCACAACAAACCTCGTCATTTTAGCGGTTTGTTGTTTTACTGGCGAGAGACCTCCCGCTTGCTTATAGCCAAAACTGGCGTTTAAGAGATAATTCAGACAGGTCTCAGCAAAATTAAACAGGGAAAGTAACCGTTCAGGCCCAATAGAGACTCACCAGCTTACAACCTGGCAGGGCAGAACGCTTACAGGGAAAGATAGCGTATGTCAACCATGGGTCTCAGCCATACCGTAGTCGAGGAGCGCCGCCGACTGGGGCAAGGGAATGACGTTAAGTTACAGACCAGCCGCACCTACCAGGACATCATCCGCAAAAATGTATTTAACCCCATTAATGTGGTCTTGTATACCATTGGTTTTGGCATGTTGCTGGTAGGAGATCGGCGCAGCGCGTTTGCGACGGTGATGTTGGTTGTGTTTAACGCCATCGTTGGCATTGTCCAGGAAGTCCGCGCCAAGCGAAAGTTAGATGAGATCGCTCTGTTGGCCCGCAGCACGGTCAGCGTGATGCGCGATGGAGAAGAACGGCAGGTGAACCCGGAAGAGTTGGTTTTGGGGATGTGCTGATTATTCGCGCCGGGGACCAGATTCCGGTAGACGGCCGTTTAATTGACGCCTCCCCCATCGAAGTAGACGAATCCAACCTGACCGGTGAGTCTGACCTGGTTCACAAAGAGATAGGTGATGAACTGCTATCCGGCAGTTTTTGCGTCACCGGTGAGAGCCGAATGGAAGCGACCCGCGTTGGCGAGCAGAGCTTCGCCAACAATCTGACGAAAAACGCCCGCGAGTTCAAGGTGGAGCGCACCCCGCTCCAGCGCGACTTGAACCGCATTTTGCGGCTCCTGCTGCTCATCGTCATCTTTTTCAGCCTTCTCTCGGTTCTCTCTCTCTTCATCCTACACCTGACGGTAGTCGCCTGGCTGCAAGTTATGGCAGTGATTACCGGTTCGGTTTCGGCCGGTTTGCTGACGCTGATCACCCTCAATTATTCCTGGGGGGCGGTGCGCGTCGGGCAGAAAGGCGGGTTGGTGCAGCAGCTAAATGCGATTGAGTCGTTGAGCAACGTGACGGTACTGTGTACGGACAAGACCGGCACGTTGACGGCTAACAACATTTTATATGAAGAGGCCATTCCGCTGGGCCTTGAGCAGGCTGAATTGGAGCGGCAATTGGCCGACTTCGCCG
>CAYONK010000251.1:0-6908 GCA_964405285.1 uncultured Ardenticatenaceae bacterium | reverse complement strand
GACGGACAATTTGCCAGGGCCGTGCCATTTTGTTTCACCGGCCAACGTGCTAATATATTGGCGTGACACGCGCGCAAGATACACCTCCGATCAACGAAAACGAAGCTGCTCCCCGTGCGCTGATGGTCTGGCGTTCCCGCATATTAGATTGGGTGCTGCGCGGCACACTAATCTTCTGGTTGGGGGCGATGGTCGTCGGTCTGTTCACCATTTACCAGGTCGGCCGGCAGAGCGAACGGGTCGCCTTAGCCTGGGCCGTTGCCATTTTTTACCTGTGCGCCATAGCCGTGTTGAGCGGCGTCACGTTCGCCAACCGCCTGCGCTACCAACGACGCGCCGCCCTCTTTTTAGCGACCCTGTACGTCATGGGCATCGCAGATTGGTATATTCGCGGCTACAGCGGCGACAGCCGGGTCTTCTTGCTGGCGTTTGTGGTGTTGGCCGCCATTCTGCTCGACTTGCGTTATAGCGCTTATGCGCTGCTGTTGAGCGTGCTGACCCTGGTGGCAACCGGCCTGCTCCATCTGTATGGCGTTGTCACCCGGCTGCCCTTCAGCGGCGTCCCGGACGTTTCGACCGGCTGGTCCTGGTTGAGCAGCCTGATCCTCTTTGCGGTGTTGGGGACAACGGCCGTTCTCTCCATCACCTACCTCATCCGCAGCCTCGACGAAAGCCTCACCCAGGCGCGCAAAGAACAAGGGTTTGCCTCGGCCGTTCTGGAAGCCTCCGGCGTCCTGGTCGTCGTCCTCGATCCGGCCGGCCGGATCGAACGCTTCAACCGCGCCTGCGAAGAAGTAACCGGCTACGCTGCCAGCGAAGTCATCGGCGCGCCCATCTGGGATTTGCTGCTCACGCCGGATGGGGCAGACCTGCTGCGAACAGCCATCACCCAAATGAGCGCCGACGGTCGGCCCACTCGCTACGAGAGCTATTGGCTGACGCGCCAGGGTGAACGCCGCCTGATCGCCTGGAGCGGCGCCGTGGTGTCAGACGAAAACGGCCGCGTCGAACACATCATCAACACCGGCGTAGACCTGACCGGACAAAAACAGACCGAAGCGGAAAAAGGGCGATTGCTGGCCGCTGAAAATGAGCAGCGCCTCCTTTCCGAGACCCTGGCTGAAGCCACGCTCTCCATCACCTCCCAAACGCAGCCCGAAGACGTGCTGGACCAGATTTTGCGCCAGGTTCAGCGCATCGTCCCCTTCACGGCCGCCCATATCATGCTGCTTGAAGGCGACACCCTCCGGGTGGCTCGTTGGCAAGGGTACGAGGAGCGAGGCGGGGAAAAGACCGTCTCGCACCTGATTCAACCGTTGGCTACCCTGCCAATGGAGCGAGAAGTTGTCGTCTCGCGCAAGCCATTGGTCATCGGCGACACCCATCAAGATGCGCGCTGGATTGTATTCCAGGACACAGCCTGGGTGCGCTCTCATCTGGTCGTACCCATTTTGCAGCCGGATCGGGTTCTGGGCTTGTTACGCCTGGATGGGGACGTGCCGAACCGGTTCAGTGAACAGGATGCCGGACGCCTGCAACATCTGGCTACCACCATCGCCATCGCCTTGCAAAACGCCGGATTGTTACAAGAGACGCAGCAAAAAGCGCGGCAGGTGCAGCGTATTTTGGACACGGTGCAAGATGGCATTTTGCTGCTGGATAACCAATATCACGTCGAATTAGCCAATCCGGCCGCCAGGGCTTATCTGTCGTTGTTGACGACGGCCGGTTTGGACAAGCCGCTCACCCTGGTCGGTAACCAATCTATCCGCGACCTGTTGCAGCCGCCGCCATATGGGGCATCATGGCACGAAGTGAATCTGACCAAACCGCCGCGCATCTTTGAAGCGGCTGCCCAGCCGATGGAGACAGCTTCCGGGGGGTGGGTGCTGGTGCTGCGCGATGTCACCGAGGCGCGTAAGCAGCAGCAATATGCTGAAGCCCAGGAGCGGTTGGCGATGGTGGGGCAAATGGCTGCCGGGATCGCCCATGATTTCAACAACATCATGACGGTGATTATCCTGTACGCGCAGATGCTGTTGAAAGCGCCCAATTTACCGGCGGACCTGGCCGGCCGGTTGGAGACCATGTTCACCCAATCGAAGCTGGCGACCAATCTGATCGGACAGATTTTGGATTTCAGCCGCCACGCCGATATGCAGCAACGGCCGGTGCATTTACGGCCGTTGCTCAAAGAACTCACCAAACTCCTGAGCCGTACCCTGCCGGAGAATATCGAGCTACAACTTGAGTATGACGAAGGGGAAGACACCATCAGCGCCGACATGACGCGCATCCAGCAGGCGGTGATGAATCTGGTGATGAATGCGCGGGACGCGATGCCGCAGGGGGGCGCGATCCTGTTGGACCTGGCGGAGATTGAGGTGGCGGAGGGGGAGAAACGGCCGTTGCCCGACATGCCCCCCGGTTCCTGGATCCGCCTGCAAGTGAGCGACCAGGGCGTCGGCATCTCGCCAGAAAACCTCCAGCGCATCTTCGAGCCGCTCTTTACCACCAAAGAACGGGGCAAAGGGACGGGCCTGGGGCTGCCCCAGGTGCATGGCATCATCAAACAGCATCAGGGTTTCATTGGCGTGGAAAGTGCCGTCGGCGAAGGCACGACCATGAGCCTCTATTTCCCACCGCTGACCGAAGTGGAGAGCTTCATCGCCGAGACAGAAGATCGCGCCAGCGCGCGCGGCGACGGCGAACTGATCCTGGTGGTCGAAGATGATCAAATCACCCGCGAAGCGATCTGCGCCATTTTAGAAGCCTACAATTATCGCACGGTCGCCGCCTCCGACGGGGCAGAAGCGCTGCGCCTCTTTGACTTCTTTAGCAGCGAGATCGCCCTGGTCCTCAGCGACATGGTCATGCCCGGCATGAACGGTTCTGCTCTTTACGCCCAACTGTGCGCGAAAAATCCGGACATCAAGATGGTCATCATCACCGGCTACCCCTTTGCCGAAGATGACCGCGAGACGTTGAGCCAGGATGTCGTGCGCTGGCTGCAAAAGCCGTTCGAGGTAGACCAGATCGCCACAGCGATTCAAGAGACGTTAAACGCAGCGCGATAACAGGGTAACAGGCTTTGCTGGCGATACATTGGCGCAACTTTCCTGGCGCGGATGTGTTCTTCATTACGGCATTCCCCAAACAGGTGATACAATTGCCGCTTGACAACCTTTGGGTTGACTCTAAAATTTGGCACTTATTCTGAAAACGAGATACGAAGGAGAAGTTCAATGAGTGACACACAAGAACGTGTAACTGGCATTATTGTGGATTTACTGGGCGTAGAGGAAGATCAGATCGTCCCCGAAGCGCGCTTCCGTGAAGATTTGGAAGCGGATTCGTTGGACCTGGTAGAGCTGATTATGGCCTTTGAAGAGGAATTCGGCGGAGAGATTTCTGATGAGGAAGCGCAAAAAATCACGACCGTCGGCGAGGCCATCAAATATATTGATGAACGGATGCGGGCTTAAGACCCGTTTAAGTTGGGGCGGGCCTCTGCGCCCGCCCTATTGCCGTAACTGCCAGAGGGCAACGGCCGTTACCAACCCGTGCCCTAAACCATTTAGCCAAACCCCCCAACCAATTCCCACTGGTACACCCACAAGTTGGCTCACATAAGGAAATATCTGCCAATACATCCAGGTTGGCCCGATGCCCCCTACCAACCCGATGACAGCCAATAGCAGCCAGGGCAGATAGGGCCATTTTCTGGCTAATCGGTTGCCGGCCAAACCGCTCAACAGCGCCAGTAACAAGACGAAGAGAATCTGGTAGATTCGGCCGGTGTATTGCTCCCGCGCCGGACCCATGATGTCCTCCAGGGCGGGAAAAGCCAGGAATGAGATGGCGACGGCCACTCCGCGCATGGCCCAGGTCTGCCAACGGCCGTTTCCCCAGGTCATTGTCCAAAAAATCAGCATCAAGGCCAGGGTGATCGGCGGCGCGTAGAACCAATCCCGATTTGGCCCGACGCCGAGGAATTTCACCCATTCGCCCAATTCCACGCCCAGGAATTGCAGCCCAACCCCCGGCCCCGGCAGCCAGATAGAGAGATAACCGACGAAAACGGCCGTGAAGCCGCTGATGAGCAACAGTGTGGGCAGCCGTTCGCGCTGCGCGGTGAGGGTGGCGGGTAGGACCATAGAGAGAAGGGTTGGTTCGTTGGTTGAGTTGGTTGGGTTTGTTAGCCAACCAACCCAACTAACAAACTAACCAACTAACCAACTTTATACGATATGATGAGCGAAAACGGCCGTCATCTGCGCGTCTTCTTCCTGCTGTTCAATAAAAAATTGCTGCAACGATGGGCTGCGCCGCTGGCGCAAAGCCAACATCGCCACCGCCTGAACATCGGCCGGGGTCGCTTCATCCCGCTCGTCGGCGGCGGCGTGCGCCCGCGCTGCCTCAAACAAGGTGATCTCCGCCCGGTTAGAATCAATCTGGAGCGCCTGCACCAGCTTCAAGCCCAACTCGCGCGCCGCGTCGCCTATCACCACCTGGGGCAGCCGTTGCCGCGCCTGTTGAATTTCCGCTGCCAGCGCCAGCGTACCCTCCGCGTACAGAGCGGCCAGCGCCTCCGGGTCGCGTTGGTAGGCGACGGCCTGCTCATAAGCCTGATAGCGCAGGTCCGGGTCTTCCAGGCCGCCCACCACCGCCCGCAAGCCGAAACGGTCCATGAGTTGTGGCCGCAGCCGCCCCTCTTCCGGGTTCATGGAGCCAATTAGCAGAAAGCGGGAGCGATACTTCAGTTTGAGCGGCCCGCGCCGCACAGTGTAATGCCCCTGCGCTGCCGCGTCCAAAATCGCGTCGGTGATCACATTGGGCAGCAGGTTTACCTCGTCAATGTAGAGGATGTGGCTATCGGCATGGCCCAGGATGCCCCGCTCCAGCCGGACGCGCTGCTGTTCCAGGGCGACGCGCTCGTTGATGCCGCCGATCACGTCTTCCAGGCGGGCGTTAAGCGGCAACTCCATAATCCGCACCCGGTCTTCGACGGTGAGCGCCTCGCCATAGCCCACTTTCTTGCGGCAATGGTCGCAGATGGCGTCCATGCCGCCCTCTTCTAGCATCGCCTCGGTGCAGCCGTGGATGCACAGACTGCGCCGTACTTGGGGCAGGAGGTCGGTGAGGGAGCGAACGGCCGTTGTCTTGGCCGTACCGCGTGGTCCAATCAACAACACCCCACCGACGCGCGGGTTGATCACCGCCAAAAGCAGCGCCAGCTTCATCTCCTGTTGGCCCACAATCGCCAGAAAGGGGAATGGCTCCACATCCGCCAGCCCATAATCTTCATCCGGCATGGCGATGATCCGGTGGGCGGGCGATTGCAAAAGCAAGTCAAGCAGGCGGGAACGCGGTTGGCTCATAAGGCTGGCGGCTCCTGATGGCGCTGTTGCAGCCGGTATTGGCGGCGCGCCTCGGCCTGGCGGAATTGTTCGCACTCTTCGTCGGTTTCGCAGCTCAGGGGGGGGATGGTGGCAGGACGGCCGTTTTCATCCAACGCCACGTAGACAAAATAGGCGCTGTTGGTGTGCGTCACCGTGCCGGTCAGCACATTCTCAGCCGTCACCACCACATGCGTCTCCAACGAGGTGCGCCCCACCCAGGTCACTTCGGCCCGCACCGTCACCAGATCGCCGATGTGGATCGGCGAGAGAAAGGACATAGAATCCACCGTGACGGTGACGACCGGCCGGCGCGCATGTTTCACGGCCGCCATGCCGCCCGCTTCATCGCACAATTTCATGATGATGCCACCGTGAACGTTGCCCAGGATGTTGGCGTCGTTCGGCCCCATGACCTGAGTCAGTACAACACGTGAGTCACGAATAGGTCTGCCTTCCATATCACTCCATATCCGGCCGCGTCTCAGAGACAAAAGTGAGGTGATCGGGGAACTCCTCAAACAGGTCAATATAGCCGTAAGGCAACGCTGGCAGCATTGGCGATAGGGGCATGCTGCTAGGAATCGGCGGGCGGGGCGGGCGCGGCGGCGGCTGTTGGCGCGGTTTCGTGGGTGGCCGCCTTTGTCGTAGCAACCGCCGATCGTCGCTGAAGAAGCCCAGGTAGTGGCCGCCCATGTCATACACCTCGCGCCCCCGCACGAAACCCAGGCACTCACCATCTGCGTTGAACAAAAATCCCTTTGAATAGACGGCAACCCATTCGCCGTCACTGCGATAAATCGGTTCCATGGACGATTGACGATTGACGATTGACGATTGACGATTGACGATTGACGATTGAATCGCCACTAGCGGCTTGCTTTACTTTGCCCGGCTGTAAGCGGGCAGAATGTAGATGACGGGCAGAGCGGCGACTACGTGCATCACCATCAACACGATCACGCCTGTCAGTGTGGTTCCCGGAAATACTCTGGTGAAGTAGAGCGCTATGGTGGGGAACATAGACAGCACCAGCACAATCCAGGCGATCCGCTGGAAGGCGCGCGCCGGTTTACCCGCTTTGCGCGTCAGGTATAGAAAGACGCCAATGCCGCCGAGGACGCCCATCACGGTCAGGAAGCTGTAACGCAGCGGGGTCAACGGCTCGAATTCGGCCGGGATGTCCAGCATAGATGTCGCCAGCAGACCAAGAATCAGGTTGCCCACAACGGCAACAATCACGGTGATGAGGGCCGCCAGGGCCACGCGGCCGACCGGCGCTTTGCGGTCGGGGTTGGTTAAACTCATTCTATCCTCCTTGTGAAAGACTGGAGATTAGAGATTAGGGATTCGCGCAATCTCTAATCTCCAATCTCCAATCTCCTTTCTCAATAATACGCTAGAAATTCGTCGGCGAAGGCGCGAAAACGGCCGTTTGCTATCGCCGCTCGAATTTGCCGCACCAATTCTAACAAAAAGTGGACGTTATGGGTGGTCAATAAAATGTGG
>CAYONK010000250.1:5290-6934 GCA_964405285.1 uncultured Ardenticatenaceae bacterium | reverse complement strand
AGAAGGTTGACCCCGGCGCTGCGATGAGTTTTGCGCCCTTCCAGTTTTAACGCTTCCGCCCAGGCTTCTTCGGAAAGGCCGCCGAACAGGTTTCCCTCGTCGTCCATCTCTGGAACCAGACTGACTAAGGCGTTGGGGTGTTGGGTGACGAAGGCGATGAAGTCGTGATTGTTGATGAGGAACAAACGGCCGTTTTGCGCTGCCGTCACTGTCGCCTTATGAGTTTGCGGCACGAACAACCACAAATCCTCAAAGTAGTCCCCCGCCATATATTGCCGTGACCAACGCACAATGCCCCGCCCATCCACCTGTTGGGCATACAAGCGGCCGCTGCGCACAATATACATATCCTCCACCACATCTCGCTGGTAGGCAATCACCGCCCCCTCGTCAAACTCATACTCGCGGGCAATGGCGGCCAGATCGTCGAGATACTCTTCCGGGAGGTTGGCAAATATTGGCAGTTCGGCCAAAAAATCGGTCTTGTCCGTCACCTCGTCCATTGTTTGTCATTTTAACATAAGCGTTCTAGCCAGGAAAGAGCGCATTGCCGCCACACTACCCCTGGTGTATGATCGCCTCATGTTCACCTTCTTCGACCTCATCTCTCTGGTCTACGTCTTTCGCAGCGCCCAACTCTCTATCCTGTTGGCGCGAGAGTGGCGCAAGATCGTCGCCGAACCGCTGACCGCCTACGACAAACATCAGGCGGAGCAAGCCGCCTTCTTCATCGCTGTGCCGCTCTCTGTCTTTTTCCACGAACTGGCTCACGCCCTGGCCGTCTGGGGCTTTGGCGGCGAGGTGGTCGGCTTCACCTACCGCTTCTTTTGGGGTGCGGTTTCGCACATCGGCCATTATACTCCGGCCGAACATTGGTTCATCGCCCTGGCTGGCACGTTGGGGTCGCTGCTCTTTGGCATGGCGGTCTGGTGGCTGCTGCGCGGCAATCGCTCCTCGGCGCTGCGCTATTTCGGCTTACGCGCTTTTCGCTTTCAGATTTACTTCTCGCTGCTTTTTTACCCGCTCTTCTCGGCCGTTTTGCCGATTGGCGACTGGCGGGTGATTTATGATTTCGCGGCCACGCCGCTGCTCAGCGGTGTCACGTTGGCCGTCCATCTTGGCTTTTTGCTCTTTTACTGGCGCTTTGATCGGCAGGGCTGGTTTGAAGCGCCTGCCCATGAAACGACCGAAGCGCAGGCGGAGTTTGAGCGGCTGGTGAGGGAAACGGCCGTTTCCCCCGACAACCCCACCCTCCAACTCCAACTCATAGATGTTCTACGCCGGGGCGGGGCGGAGAACCGCGCCCTACGGGAACTACGCGGCTTCCTGCAGCGCAACCCCCATTCCGCCCTGGCCCACCTGGAAATGGCCGCCCTGGAAGCTGGCAAACAGCAAACTATCTCAAAAAAGGCGGCAACCTACGCGAATGAAGCGCTGCAACTGGGATTGAATGACCCCCACAGCAAGGCGGCGGCCCATCGGATGCTGGCCAGTTATCAGTTGGAGCGAGGGGATGGGAGAACGGCCGTTGACCATTACACCCAGGCCATCGCCGCCCTGCAACAAGCCCCGCCCTCAGAGCAGGCCCACTACGAACGGCTATTGCTCTACCGGGAGCGCGGCCTGGCTTACCGGCGGCAGAAG
>CAYONK010000250.1:0-5280 GCA_964405285.1 uncultured Ardenticatenaceae bacterium | reverse complement strand
CGGCAGAAGCAATACGATCTGGCCGACCACGACTTGCATCAGGCGCTCGACCTGGCGGCGAAAATGGGGGATGAGGGGATAACGGCCGTTCTCCAAGAAGACCTCTCCGTCCTCCAAACCCACACCCGGTAAGAAGAGCGGGAGCAGGGGAGCGCAAGAATCTCCCCTGCTCCCCCGCCCCCCTGCTCCCCCGCCTCCTAAGACAGCTCCTCCCGCATATACGGCAGCCCCAACGCGGCCGGCGCCCCCACCCGCTTGCGGAACGACTCAAACCAGGTGATCGCCACCAGCACCACCACCGTCAAAATATACGGCAGCATATTCAGCAAACTCGACGGAATCGTCGTCCCCGTCGCCTGAAGGCGAAACTGAATCGCATTCACCCCGCCGAACAGCAGCGCCCCCACCACCGCCCGCAGCGGATCCCAGGTGGCAAAAATCACCAAAGCGATGGCGATCCAGCCGCGCCCACCCGTCAGGTGTTCCGTCCAGCCCGGCGTATAAGCCAACGACAAGTGCGCCCCGCCCAACCCGGCCAACATCCCGCCGACCATCGTGTAAAAGTAGCGCAGCTTAAAGACGTTAACACCCAGGGCATCGGCCGTTTGTGGGCTTTCCCCAACCGCTCGCAAATGCAGCCCCGGCCGCGTCTTATACAAGAAATACCAACTCAACGGCACAAACAGATACATCAGATACACCAGCAAATCCTGATTAAAGAGCATTGGCCCAATTACCGGGATGTCGCTGAGAAACGGGATAGCCACAGGGCGAAAACGCGGCCCGATCAGGCCCACCAGGGCCGACCCACCCGGCCCCAACCGCTGCCCCAAAAAACTGGCCATCCCCGTACCAAAAAGCGTCAGCGCCAGACCAGAAACCACCTGATCCGCTCGCAGACTGATGGTGAGAAAGGCATGGATCAACGCCATCGCCCCGCCCACCAACAACGCCATCAGCACCCCCACCCAGGCGTTGCCAGAATGAAAAGCGGCGGCAAAAGCTGTCACCGCCCCCATGATCATCATGCCTTCCACGCCCAGGTTCAAAATACCAGACCGTTCGGTGAAAATCTCGCCGATGGTCGCGTAAACCAATGAAACCCCGGCTACGATGGCTACCGTCAAAATAGAACTCATCAAGTCCATCAGTTAGCCCTCCGATGCGCGGATCTCTTCGCCGGGCGCAGGATGCGCCGCATGGCGCACCAGCCGCAACCGATAACGGGTGAAGACGTTGCCGCCCAAGACAAATAGCAAAATAGCCCCTTGCAGCACCGGCGCAACCGACGCCGGCAGCCCCATAGTCATCTGAATCTGCTCGCCGCCGACAAAGAGCGCGGCCAGCAAAAAGGCGACCAGCAGCACGCCCCATGGGTTCAGCCGGGCCAGCCAGGCGACAATGATGCCGGTAAAACCGGTCCCGACAGCCAGCCCTCGCTGCAAACGATGGGAAATGCCCGTCACCTCAGACATGCCGGCCAGGCCAGCCAGACCGCCAGAGATGAACATCACCAGTAAAATGCTGCCCGCCAGGCTGATTCCCGCGTATTTCCCGGCCGTTTGGCTTTCGCCGATCAGTCGAATTTCGTAGCCCCAGCGGGTGCGGTCCAGGATGATCCAGACAATAACGGCAGCGACGATAGCCAGAATGAAGCCCCAATGCAAGCGCCCGGTGATCCGCGGCAGCCAGGTAAACTCCGGCAATAATGCCGTGCCGGGAAAGCCAAAGCCGGCCGGATCCTTCCAGGCGATGTTGAACAGGTATTGGTAAAACAAGATGGCGATGTAGTTAAACATCAGGGTCGTGATAATCTCATCCACCTTCAGGTATGCTTTGAGAAACGCAGGAACCAAAGCCCACAGCGCCCCAACCACCATGCTGCTGATCAGGATGAGGGGCAAATACACCCAACGGCTCTCCGGCAAAAAGGGGAAGAAAACCGGCGCCCAGAGCGCAACGGCCGCTGCCGCCACACCGCCCATTACCAACTGCCCCTCTGCCCCAATATTCCAAAAGCGCATCCGAAAAGCGACAGCCACCGAGAGACCGGTCAGCATCAGCGGCGTCGCTTTTACCAGCGTCTCGATCAGGTTAAAGTAACGCCCTTGCTGCCATTGCGCCGGTGTGCCAAAGGCCCCTTCCACCATCGCCCGATATGTCTGCCACGGATTGGCCCCGACCAGGAGCAGCAAACCTGCCCCAAACAGCAAAGCCAACAAAATAGAGACGATGGGAACCAGGAAAGCGGCCGTGCGGGAATACTCCAATCTTTTTTCGAGTTTCAGGGTAACAGGCATCACGTTTTCTTCTCTCCTGCCATCATCAGTCCCAGGTCGTCCAGGGTGACGCTTTTCGGGTCAACAACGCCCATGATCTCGCCGCCATGCAGCACGGCAATGCGGTCGCTGACCGTCAGCAATTCTTCCAGGTCTTCTGAGATGAATAAGATCGCTGTGCCTTCCTGCTGCTGTTCCAGCAGGGTCTGGCGCACTGTTTCAATCGCCCCCACGTCCAGACCGCGCGTGGGGTGGTCGGCCACGATCAACAAGGGCGGCGAGTCTGATAGCTCCACGCCGGTGGCGATCTCTCGCGCCAGGATCGCCTTTTGCTGGTTTCCGCCAGAGAGCAAGCGGGCGGGCGTCTCCAGACTGGGGGTGGCTACCTGGAAATTCTTCACCAGCTTTTGCGCGAAGCGAATGATCGCTTTGGGCGCTAACAGCGGACCGGACGCAATCGGCGGCTGGCGATATGCCTTCATGATCAGGTTATCGCTGACAGGCAGATTGCCCGCCAGCCCCATGCCCAGGCGGTCGCCAGGGATGTGGGCAACGCCTTCTTTGATGAAACGGCGAGAGGATTGATTGGTCAGATCATGGTTACAGAGGAGGATGCGACCTTCGGTAGTGGCGCGCAATCCGGTGATTACCTCAGCCAGTTCGCGCTGGCCGTTGCCGGCCACGCCCGCTATGCCGACGATCTCTTTGCTGTGAATGGTGAGGGAAACGTGCTTGAGGGCGGGCAACCCTTTGTTGTTGAGGGCGCTGACATTTTCCAGCGCCAGGACGACTGGGCCTGGCTCGGTGGTTTCTTTGGCGACGCGGAAGAGGACTTCGCGCCCGACCATTTGTTTGGCCAGCTCTGCTTTGCTTGTTTCGCGGGTGTTGAGGGTGGCTACGTTTTTGCGGTCGCGCAGTACGGTGACGCGGTCGGTGTACTCCATCACCTCGTCTAGCTTGTGACTGATGAAGACGATGGATTTGCCTCCGTTGGCCATGTTGCGCAGGATGTGGGCCAGTTCGCGTGATTCCTGGGGGGTGAGAACGGCCGTTGGCTCATCCAAAATCAAAATATCCGCCCCCCGGTACAACAGCTTCAAAATCTCCACCCGCTGCTGCTCCCCGACTGAAAGCTGCCAGATAGCCGCCCCAGGGTCCACCGGCATCCGGTACTGCTTGCCCAACGCCTCAATCTCCGCCTCCAGACGGCGCATATTCGGGGCAAACGGAATACCCTTCAGCCCCAGGATGATGTTCTCTGTGACCGATTGCGTAGAAACCAGCTTAAAATGCTGATGCACCATGCCGATACCTGCCTCAATGGCAGCGCGCGGCGAATCTATATTGGTTAACTCTAGCTGGCCTGTCTGGGAATTCGCCAGATAAATGACACCCTCATCCGGCTGGTAAAGCCCACAGAGGACGCTCATCAAAGTGCTTTTGCCCGCCCCATTCTCGCCCAACAAGGCGTGAATTTCTCCTTTTCGTACCTCAAAATCTACCTGATCATTGGCAATGACGCCGGGAAACCGCTTGGTGATCCCCCGCATTGCGACAGCAAGCGGTTGGTCAGATTGTGCCATTGTCCCTCCGTTGAAAATGGAATCTCTTACGCGGGTTTCAGGCAAGTTCCTCGCTCTTCCTCTCTTGCCCAGTGCGGTTATTGAAGAAAAAAAATGGCGGTCAGAGAATTCTCTCTAACCGCCAATTGCTAAAAGTTATTCACCGAGGCCAGTTGGAGCCTGAGCAGGCGCTTCACCGACAACGCCTTGCACGAAGTAATCCATGCTCAGCATTTCCCCATCGGTCAGGCATTTGCCTTCCTCGACGATGAGGTTGCCGTTAGCGCCGGTGATCGGACCGCAGAAAACGTCCCAATCGCCGGACATAATCAACTGCATCCGCTCATCCACCAACTGCCGCACGTTGTCTGGTACACGGCTGGAGAATGGCGCCAGACCAACGATGCCATCGTTAATGCTGCCCCAATACGACTCACTGGCGTAGGTTCCGGCCATAATGCGATTGATGATGTCAATATACTTGACGCCCCAATCCCAAACCGGACCGGTCAGCACTGTGTCGCCAACAACTTCCAGCATAGGGGAGTTGTAGCTGATGGAAACTTTACCTTCATCGGCGGCCGCTTTCTGCGGTTCTGTGGTGTCCTGGTGTTGGGCGATGACGTCCGCGCCGACGGCGAGCAGAGCGGTGGCCGCTTCTTTCTCTTCCGGCGGGCCAAACCAGGTGTTGGTCCAGACGACGCGCACCTCAGCATCCGGGTTCACTTCGCGTACGCCCAGAGTAAAGGCATTGATACCGCGAATCACTTCGGGAATGGGGAAGGCGGCGACGTAACCGATGATGTTGCTCTCAGTAGCTGAACCGGCAACCAAACCGGACAGATAACGCGGTTGGTAAATGCGACCGAAGAGCGTAGAGGCGTTATCGGCCGTTTTGTAACCAGAGACGTGGACAAACCAGGTGTCCGGGAACTCCTCGGCCACTTTGACAGTCGGGTCCATGTAACCAAAAGAGGTGGTGACAATCAGGTCGTACCCACGTTGGGCAAAGTCCCGAATGACCCGTTCGGCTTCAGGTCCTTCGGGGACGTTTTCGACGAAAGAGGTTTCGACCCGTGCCCCAAATTCTTCCTCCACAGCCAGGCGGCCCTGGTCGTGCGCCCAGGTCCAGCCCAGGTCACCTACGGGCGAGACATAGATAAAGGCGACTCTGAAGGGTTCTTCCGTTTCCGTCATGGGCTGCTCGGCGGCCGGTTGTTCAGCGGCTGGCTCTTGGGCGGCTGGAGGTTGCGCAGCCGGTTGCTCAGTTGTCTGGCAGGCTGCCAAGACCAGCAGGAGGGCTAACAGGGCCACAATGACTTGTAAAGTTGACTTGTGTTTCATATTCACTTCTCCTTTTCTTCTTGAAGTTACAGAAAATTAGATTTTCAAATGGTTCAATCAAATCTCCATGTACACCTCCTCCTCTTAACAATTGC
>CAYONK010000249.1:0-6959 GCA_964405285.1 uncultured Ardenticatenaceae bacterium | reverse complement strand
ATCTAAAAATAACTTCCCGTTTTGGCTTGTAGTAACCGCTTTAGCGGTCTGGACGGCTAAAGCCGTTACTACGAACTTATTTCTGGATGATCACTTAGATGATTCGTTGGGCGAGATGGCGCGGAGACAAGGCCTTTTGTGACCGCTCATGTTCGCCCGCGCCACCCGTCCCTACTATATTTCGAATTGCTGCGCTGCCATTCTGGGTGCTTTCACATATCCTCGCAAAATGGTATATTTCAGAAAACCTTCGCAAACGGAATCTTACGGGAATCGGCAGACTACGCGGCCCGCTTTTAGAGGTTACTTGGCTCAACTCAAATAAGCGGACGCGGCAGAACACCCCCGTGAAAACAGTACCCATTCATGGCAGAATTGATTTTTGACTCCCTAAAGCGTATCGGCGGTTGGCTGACCACCGCTATTTTCTCCGTGCCAGTGCGGATAAAAATCACCGGCATTATCGTCCTCACCGTATCCATTTTAGGTCTCAGTCTCAATTATTGGGTCACAGCCAGCCTCTCCGATTGGCTCTCCTACATCCTCACCGACACGCGGGTGGAAGCAGCTATGCGCGCCGGGGGCCGCAGTGTCGTTTTGGTGACGATTTTGGCGGCCGCTGGCTCTCTGGTCATGGGATCCTTCCTTACCTTTTTGATCACCAGGCCGTTGACCGATTTGCGCGATATGGCCCGCAAAGTAGCCGCCGGAGAGTTAGACGCGCGCGCCCCAGTCTGGTCGAACGATGAAATCGGCGAGGTCGCCAGCGCCGTCAACCAGATGACTGACCACCTGATAGCGGTGCAAGACAACCTGGCCCGTTCCAATCGCCGCCTGACTGCCATCAACCAGGTCATGCTTGCCGCTGAGCGGCAGGCAGAAATCCACGATGTGCTGTACGCCATCCTGCAAAACATCATCGAAGTGATGAACCTGCAAAGCGGCTGGGTCTATCTCCGCGATCCGGAACGCGACACCTTCCATCTGGCCAGTTGGTACCAGGTTCCAACCGAGTTGGAGGGCCTGCTGCTGCATCAGGCGCAAGACAGCCTCTGCCGCTGCCAAAAAGGGTTGGTTTCTGGCGATTTGCCGGAGGAGGCTTGTTTGCGCGATTGTGAGCGGCTGTCGGCCAGCGAGTTTTCTGGTTCTTCCAACCGCCACTACACCATCCCGATTAAGGCGCGAGAGCAAAAGTATGGTGTGGTCAACTTGCTTTGCCAGGAAGACCGTCTTCTGAATGATGATGATCTCGAACTGCTCAGCGCCATTGGGGCGCAGATTTCCGAGATCGTGGCGAATGCCTGGCTGCGCCTGAAATTAGAGGAGAAGGAGTTGGCCCGGCAGGCGTTGTTGGAGTCGCTGGTCGAGGCGCAAGAGGAGGAGCGCAGCCGTCTGGCGCGAGAATTGCACGATGGGGCCGGGCAGATGCTCACCAGTTTGCTGGTGCGTATAAAAACATTAGAGAAAAAATCGGCGACGCCGGAGGTGCAGCAAGGGCTAAACGCGCTGCTAGACCTGGTTTCGGACACGATTGAGCAGGTCCGCGAATTGTCTCACCGGCTGCGGCCGGCCGCATTGGAAGAGTTCGGTCTGGCAGTGGCGTTGCAAAATCTGGTGGATGAGATGACGGAACACACCGGCATTCACGCCCATTGCCAGTTCGATCTGAATGGCTTGGAGCTGCCGGCCGGTGTTGAGGTTGTGTTGTATCGCATTGCCCAAGAAGGGTTGACCAACGTGTTAAGACATGCCGGGGCAAGCGAACTCAGCGTGGAATTAACGGCTGACCCTAACGTCATTGTCATGATCATTGAAGATAACGGCCGTGGTTTCTCCCCTCACCGCCTGACAGCGCGACCGGGCGAACGGCATCTTGGCCTGATTGATATGCAGGAACGAGCCTCTATCGCGGGCGGCTACCTGGACATCTATTCCGCGCCCGATCAAGGCACGACGGTGGTGGCGCGGATCCCATTTTTGGAAGGAATGCGCCATGTCTGAGCAGATCATCTCGGTGTTGCTGGTGGACGACCACAAGGTGCTGAGAGACGGATTACGCGCCTTGTTGGAGAGTGAAGCGGATATTACGGTCGTTGGCGATGTGGGCAGCGGCGGCGAGGCGATCTCTCAGGCGCGTGTTTTGCTCCCGGACGTGATTGTGATGGACTTGGGCTTGCCGGACATGAGCGGGCTGGAGGCGATTCGAGCGATTCGGGGGGAAAACGGCCGTTCCAAAATCATCGTCCTCTCCATGCACAGCGGCAAAGAATTTGTCCGCCCAGCCATCGAAGCCGGCTGCGACGGCTACATCCCCAAATCCTCCACTCACACCAGCCTGCTGCAAGCCATCCACGTCGTCCTCAGCGGCGAACGCTTCCTGCACCCCAAAGCCGCCACCGCCCTGATGGAAACCATCACCAGCAAACAGTCAGAACTGGAACAGTTCACCGCCCTCTCCGAACGCGAGCAGATGGTGCTGGAACTGACAGCCATGGGCTTCACCAGCCGAGAAATTGGCGACAAGTTGATCATCAGCCCCAAAACGGCCGACACCTACCGCCAACGCGCCATGGAAAAGCTGGGCCTGGAACATCGCTCCGACGTGATCAAATTCGCCGTCCGCGCCGGAATTTTAGACAAATACAAAAAGTGACCCAGGGCGCTCTAACGGCCGTTCGCTGTTCACTTCCTACTAAAATTGGAGATTGGAGATTGCGTCGCCAATCTCCGATCCCCATTGAACAAATCAGCTACGGCTCATTCCTACCCCCTTGTCAGGAAAACCACCACAAAAGAACAGCCTTTTCCCGATACCGCCACCATTGTCCGCCTGCTACACTACACTCGAAGCGATAACAGAATGTAAAGCTCTAGTCGCCAACGTCCACGTTCGGCTAGAGAAGATAGAAAGAAGCAGGAGAATAGACTATGGCCAATGATGACAAACTCAAGGTAAGTCGGCGAGACTTTTTGCGGATTGCCGGTATTGGGGCGGGGGCAGCGGCCGTTGCCTCAGTCACCAAACCCGCCGAAGCTCAGGGTGGCTTCAGAGCGGGCGCATTCTCCGACCCGGCCGGCCGCCCCAAGCGCCCCTGGTGGGTCAAAACGGTGGACCAACCCACCACCGAAATTGATTGGAACGTCATGCAGCGCTACAACGAGCGCACCGGCACCGTGCGCGGGCCAGGCATGGCCGGGTACGTCGGCAACGACGAAGTAGACCGCCTCACCGAAGCCAACAAGCGCAACGAATTACAGCGCATGTTAGACAACGTAGACGGCTACACCCTCAAAGATTACGCCCTCAAAGATGCCCACGTCGGCACCGCCCGCTCTTTCCTGGGGCCGCAAAAAGTGAAAACCCCGGAAGATCGCGGCGTACCCAAATGGACCGGAACTCCTGAAGAGGCCGCCCGCATCATCCGCGCCGCCATGCGCCACATGGGCGCCGCTTCCGTCGGCTTCATCGAGCTAGACGACAACACGCGCAAACTCATCTACGGCGTAGACCCGGACGGCAAAGACCTCATCTTCACCGACGACCCAATCGCCTCCGAAGATGACGACCATCGTTACATCCCCAATAGCTGCAAATACGCCATCGTCTACACCGTGCAAATGTCCCAAGAGACGATGCGCCGCAGCCCCACCATGCTCGGCTCGCAGACGACCACCCTGGCCTACACCCGCAGCGAGATCATCCAGGCTTCAGCCCAAGAGTTCCTGCGCGGCCTCGGCTATCAGGCGCTCGGTGAATCCACCACCAACGCGCTCGGTATCTCCCCTGCCTTAGGCGTCATGGCCGGTTTGGGCGAGATGTCCCGCCTGAACCGGATGATCACCCCGGAATTTGGGCCAATGGTGCGTGTCTTCAAGCTGCTCACCGACCTGCCGGTAGCCACCGACAAGCCGATTGACGCCGGGATCATGGAATTTTGCAAACGCTGCAAGAAATGCGCCGAAGCCTGCCCCTCCGAATCGCTTAGCTTCCTCGATGAACCGACCTGGGAGCCGGTGGGCGAGTGGAACAATCCCGGCCATAAGGCTTACTTTGAGAATGCCGTTACCTGCATGGCTTATTGGCGCGAGCAAGCTGGCACAAACTGCGGTATCTGCTTCGCCGTCTGCCCCTTCTCCAAGAAAGACAAGGCGTGGATTCATGAATGGGTGAAGGCGGGGTCGGCCAAAGCGCCGTTCCTTGTCGGTTTCTTCCGCAGTATGGACGACGCCTTTGGCTATGGCACCAAGGCCAGCGCCGAAGAATGGTGGAACCTGGACCTGCCGGAATATGGCATTGACAGCAACCAGGGCGTACAGGAGGCTTAAACGATGTCTGATAAATTTGTGATTGAAGTTAAGAAACGGCCGTTCTACGAATGGATTCTCTGGGTTATCTGGGTTTTTGGTCTGGTTTACCTCTACCAAAACGCCTGGGCCAGCGGGATCGAACTGGAACCGCGCGCTGCCGGCATTCTCTGGGTGATGTTTGCCGTCTGGCTGCTCGGCGGTGTGGTAATCTGGTTTACCCGTCGAGGGAAGTAGCACCGTAACAGGTTGCAAGTTACAGATCAGAGGTTACAGGTGGCATGTTACAAATTGTAACCTGTCACCTGTAACCTTTTTCACTTCATGAGCGACTCAGACCCCATCGCGCTGCCGGTCAGTCCGAAACGGCCGTCTAAGCGACAGCAACAACAACGACGCGACCGCCTGCTGATCATTGGCGCAGTTCTCCTTGTCATCGCTGCCTGGTTTTATGGCTACCTGACCGGCGGCGCGGACGTGGCCCCGCTGGTCGGCGACGTGCTGCCTGGCGCGACCAACATCCAGACCAGCGGTGACCTCTTCATCGGCCGCGACGCCGCCGGTGAACTGGTGGGATATGCCGCCGTCGGCAGCGCCCCCGGCTACGCCGGGCCGGTAGAGATGCTCGTCGGCGTAGACCCGGCGGGCAACATCCTCGGCGTCACAGTGGTGGCGCAGCGCGAATCGCCCGGCTTCTTCCGTCTGGTCACGCGCAGCAGTTTGCTGGCCAGCTACACCGGCAAGCCGCTGACCAATCCCCTGCAACTCGGTGACGACCTGGATGCCGTGACCGGGGCCACCGTCAGCGCCGAAGCCGTCGCCAGCGCCGCCCGCCAGGCCGCCCGCCAGGTGGCCGCCGACGGCCTGAAAAGCCCGCTCCCGCCGGAGAAGCGCCCCATTCAGGTCGGCTGGCCGGAGGTGGTGCTGTTGCTGCTCTTCGGCTCCGGCTATGTGGGGCACAAGCTGCGCGGCGGCCCCTGGAAACAGCGGGTCCGCTGGGGGACGCTCATCGCCGGGATGATCTTCCTCGGCTTTGTCTACACCGCGCCGCTCACCATCACCATGATCATCTCATTGCTCAGCGGCTACTGGCCCGATTGGCACAACAATCTCTATTGGTATTTGCTGATTGGCGGCATCCTCTTCGTCACCACGGTGGACGCAAAGAACCCGTATTGCAGTTGGTTCTGCCCCTTTGGCGCGTTTCAAGAGTGCGTGGCGGCCGTCTCAAAAGCCAAACGGTACCGCCCCCGCGAGTTAGACGAGCCGTTAAAATGGGTGCAGCGCGGTCTGGCCCTGGCGGCCATCGTCCTGGGGCTGGCGCTGCGCCGGCCGGGCGTAGCTAGTTATGAGCCATTCGCCACGCTGTTTGATTTTCGCGGAACGGCCGTTGCCTGGGCATTCCTGGGTCTGGTCGTCTTCGCCAGCCTGGTCACTTACCGGCCGTTTTGCAACTACCTTTGCCCGATTGACCCGGTGGTGGACATGATCGCCGCCGTCCGTCGCTGGCTGAAGGAAGGATGGACGCGATGGCGCCAACCAACAACGAAAAGCTAAAACGCGCCCTGTTGCTCTTCTTTGTCGCCAGCAGCGTGTTACTGATTGGCCTGATTTGGGCCGAAGGGCTGGGCGATGACCCACCGGCCACGCCCAGCTATTACCGCGACACTTTCCAGATGGACCCCAGCGTCTACCTGACCATCACCGCCGAGGCGATTGAACGGCGCAACGAGTTGGCCGGGACGCCCACGCCTGGCGGCGCGGGCGCGTCGCATGGCGACGGACAGGGGCGCGGGCAGGGCGACGGGCAGGGCGCTGGCTCAGGACAGGGATCGCCATGAGGCAGACACATTCACCCATCAGCCGCCGCCGCTTTTTGCAGATAACGGCCGTTGCCGCCGCTGTCTCCGGGGCCGCTCTGGCTCGTGGTCGCCTGCCCTTTGGCCGCCCCCCTGCCAGCCTGAGCGAGACGCGCCTGCTGATGGGCACGTTGGTCAATCTGACGCTGGTCGGTGAGGATGAGGAAAACGGCCGTTCCGCCCTCCGCGCCACCTTCACCGAAATGGAGCGGTTGATCGCCCTCTTCGACCACCGCCGCCCGGAAGCGCCGCTGGCCCGCCTCAACCAGACCGGCCAACTCGCCAATCCCCCGGCCGAATTAGTAGACATCCTCACCCTGGCCGCCCAATACAGCGACTTGACCGGCGGCGCCTTCGACGTGAGCGTAAAGCCGCTGCTCGACGCCTATCAGGCCGGGCAGACAGACGCGCCCGCCGCCCGCCGTCTGGTGGATTATCGCCAGATTCAGGTGAGCGCCAGGGAAATCCGGCTGGGGCAGCCGGGCATGGCCCTCACCCTGGATGGCATTGGCAAAGGGTGGGTGGTGGATGGGGGAACGGCCGTTTTGCAGGCTCACGGCTTCCCCAATATCCTCGTTGAAGCGGGCGGCGACTTAATGGCGCTGGGCGGGCGGGCCGATGGTCGCCCCTGGCGCGTCGGCCTCAACCACCCCCGGCAAGTGAGCGGCGCGCCGCTGACCACCTTAGCCCTCAGCCAGCAGGCGGCGGCCACCTCCGGCGATTACCAGCACAGCTTCACCCAAGATTTTAACCAGCACCACATCCTCGACCCGCGCACCGGGTTATCACCCACAG